>CALJLC010000227.1 GCA_937982605.1 uncultured Gemmatimonadales bacterium
CCGACATGCAGAAGAAGATGAACCTCAAGATCAAGTACCGGGAGAGCTTCCGGCCGTTCGCGCCGAGCGTGCTCGAGCACCGCGCCCCGGACTACTTCGAGCTCGAGGGCGAGTCGCCGTACATGCTGCTGGTCTGTCCGGTGCGGGAAAACCGACGCAAGCCGATGACCGAGGAGCAGAAGCGGCTCTTCGGTATCGAGAAGCTCAACGTGCCCCGCTCCGACATCCCCGCCATCACCCACGTCGACTACTCGGCGCGGGTGCAGACGGTGAGCCGCGAGCGCAGCCCCGACTACTTCGACCTCATCTCGAAGTTCGACGAGATCACCGGGTGCGGCCTCGTCGTGAACACCTCGTTCAACGTCCGGGGCGAGCCGATCGTGTGCACGCCGGAGGACGCGTACGTCTGCTTCATGCGGACGGAGATGGACTATCTGGTCGTAGGACCCTACCTGCTGGACAAGCGCGAGCAGCCCGAGCTCGAAGAAGAAGGAGACTGGCGTGATCAGTTCGAGCTCGACTGAGTTCACCGCGAAGGACGGTCGGAAGTTCGCCTTCCCCGTAGGGACGGCGTTCCTCCTGCTCGCCGCCATCCTCTGGTGGCGCGACCACCGGACGCCGATGAACGTGATGCTGGGTCTCGGCGGGACGCTGTGGATTCTCGGCGCGATCGTACCGGGGAAGCTCGGGCCGATCTACCGGGGGTGGATGTCCATGGCGCTCGCGATCTCCAAGGTGACGACCCCGATCTTCATGGGGATCGTCTACTTCCTCGTCCTCACGCCGACGGGTCTGGTGATGAAGCTGCTGGGCCGCCGCCCGATGCGGCATGCGCTCGACGGCGGAGGATTCTGGAAGACCACTCGGGGGCGGGAGCCCAGCGACCTGCGGCGCCAGTTCTGACTCCGGCGTCGCGGGCGCCGGTCCCGCGCGGAACGAACTCGACTCATTCGATGGAAGCTGTCTAGATGAGCCTGCTCAAAGAGCTCTGGGCCTTCATGAAGGTCCGCAAGAAGTGGTGGCTGCTCCCGATCATCCTGATCATGCTGGGCGTCGGCATGCTGCTGGTGTTCGCACAGGGTTCGGCGCTCGCCCCCTTCATCTACACGATCTTCTAGACGGCCTTCGGGGGCGGGCCATCCGGTCCGCCCGTCCCGATCGATGCGTGCGCTCGGATCGTGGGCGCTCGACCGGTCCGCGGTCCCGGGTCAGTCCGCCGTCACGGGCTGGTAGGGCATCGTGGTAGGGGAGGGGATCGACCGGTCGAGGGGAAGCCGGGCGCCCTCGTCCAGGTACCAGCGCACCATCCGCTCCAGGCCTTCCTCGAGCGGAACGGTCCCCCGGATCCCGGCCTCCGCGAGCCGGTCCGCGGCGAACCGGGTGTTGGCCGCGGCGAACTTCTTCACCCGCGCCGACGAGATGGGCAGGTTCCGCCCGGTCAGCGCGATCACGAGGTCGAAGGGCAGCGCGCCGAGAAGCGCGGCCCACATGGGAATCCCCATCCGTGGTGGACGTCGGCCGAGCGCACGGTACACCGCGTCCGAGATCTGCCGGCTCGTGAGGTCCGGCTTGTCGACCATGTTGCAGATATCGAGCTGGCCGGGCTCCAGCCTCGACCAGAGCTCCAGCGTGGCATCGACGAGGTTGTCGACGTACACGAGACTCTTCCGGTTCTCTCCCGGGCCGACCCGCACGAAGAGCCCCGACCGGATCTGCCGCACTAGCGTGTAGACGTTGGCGAAGTGGCCCGGACCGAAGGTGACGGTCGGCCGGATGACGAGGACCGAGCGCCCGTCTCCCCGATCCATCCACGCCCGGAAGACCTCCTCGCCGGCCAGCTTGGACCCGCCGTACGGGGTGTCGGGCCGGCAGGGAGCGGACTCGCCGGGGTCGTCCTGCTCGGACCCGTACACGGCCACGGTGGAGAAGAAGCAGATCGTGCGGATCCCGGCTTCGTCCATGCCGTCGCACAGGACCCGCGCTCCTTCCTCGTTGACCGAGTAGAAGGTGTCGCGATCGATTCCGAAGTCGTGATGCGCCGCGGCCAGGTGGAGGACCGCGGTGGCGCCGTCGAAGGCGTCCCGCACCGCTGCGGGGTCCCGGATGTCTCCGACGACGTGGCGGACGCCGGGCTCGGGGTCGGCCGCCGGACGGATGTCGAGAATCGAGTGGAGCGAGCCCTGGGGTGCGAGGCGGCGGCGGAAGTGCCCGCCGATGAAGCCGGCGCCGCCGGTGATCGAATATCTCAACGCATGCCATGCTGGAGTGAGCCGTGAACTTCTCTACGGTACATCCGGCAGCCCCGTGGAATCGACCCCGGCGGCCGCGCGGGGTGGCCCGCGCGTGGTGCCCGTCCCCATGCTAGGGAGCCCCGCCGACCCGTGCGGAGCTTCCCCGACGGCTCCCCGACGTTCATCGAACCACGAGCACCATGCCGACCCTGACCTTCCATGGACACGCCACCTTCTCCCTCGAGACCGACGAGGGAACGATGCTGGTGGTCGACCCCTTCTTCGCGGACAACCCTGCCTTCGACGGCACCGCCGACGACGTGGAGGCGGACTACATCCTGCTCACGCACGGCCACGCGGACCACGTGTCGGACGCCATGCCGCTGGCCGAGCGAACCGGCGCGACGATCATCGCGTCGTTCGAGATCGCGTCGTACATGGAGAATCACGGCCTCACCGCGAGTCCTCAGCATATCGGCGGGGGCGTGCAGTACCCGTTCGGGCACGTGAAGATGACGGCGGCGCTGCACGGCGGCATGGTCGCGCTGCCGGCGGCCGAGTCCTTCACGACGGTTCCCGCCGGATTCCTGATCCGGCTGAACTCGGGCGAGCGGGTCTACTTCGCCGGCGACACCGCGCTGCTCATGGACATGCAGCTGCTGAAGGGGAAGGTGGACGTGGCGATCCTGCCAATCGGTGATCGCTTCACGATGGGGCCCGAGGACGCGGTGACCGCGATCGACTTCATCGAGCCCGAGGTCGTGATCCCCTGTCACTACGACACGTGGCCGCCGATCGAGCAGGACGCGCAGGCCTTCGCCCGAGACGTCGGGGACCGGGCGCGGGTGCAGGTGATGGCCCCGGGCGACCGGTACGACCTCTGAGCGCGTCGCTCTCCTGGAGGGTGCTGCGCGACGGACCCCGCCCGGGCGCGTGGAACATGGCGCTCGACGAGACCCTCGCCCGGCGCCTCGGGCCCGGTCGTGCGGTGCTGCGCCTGTACGGCTGGACGTGCCCGACCGTGTCGTTCGGTCGGAACGAGCCCGCGCGCGACGTCTATCGAGAGCCGGCCGAGGCCGGGGTCGGCGGCTCGCCTTCGGACGTGGCGCTCGACTTCGTCCGTCGGCCCACCGGCGGGAGGGCCGTGCTGCACGACGCCGAGGTCACCTACGCGGTCGTGGCTCCCTTCGACGCGATGGGTGGCGCACGCCGGGCGTACCGGCGGATCAACGCCGCGCTCGCCGACGGGCTCCGGTCGCTCGGAGCGGACGTCGGGATCGCCGGGGACGGGGGCGACGGGCTCCCGTCTCTCGATGCTGGCCCGTGCTTCCAGGGTCCGGCGCCGGGGGAGGTGATCGCCGGCGGTCGCAAGCTGGTGGGCAGCGCCCAGGCGCGGATCGGCCGCAACCTGCTCCAGCACGGATCGATCATCCTGCGTGGCGATCAGTCCGCACTGTCGGCGCTTGCCACTCCGCCGGCGTCACCGTCGATGCCGTCGCGTCCGCTCCCGGTGACGGGAGCGACGACGCCCGCTTCGGCGACGCTGCCGGGGCGGCCTGCCACGCTCGAGGAGCTTATCGGCAACGTGGAGCCCGAGACGGTGGAGCGGGTCCTGGCGCGCTCGGTCACCGAGGCGTTCGGGGGCCACGCGGTGGAGTCCGTCGTTTCCCGAGAGGAGGACGACGACGCCCGGGCGCTCGTGGCGAGCCGCTACGGTCGGTCGTCGTGGACCTGGCGTCGTTGACGGCGGGCTCCCGCGGGTGAGAGTTAGCCGCGTCGGCCCGCGCCGACCCGCAGCGCCTCTTTCGTTCGATGCGATGAAGACCATGAGAACGCCCCTCCTGATTTCCGCCGCCCTGGTCACCGCGTGCGGCGGCGTGGAGGAAGACGCCACCGCGCCCGACTTCCCGAACGTGGCCTTCTGCCAGGAGCACCTCCCGGCGGTCGAGGCGTTCATGGCCCGCTCGCGGGCGGCCCGGCCGCTTCCGGACGATCCGCGCTATGGGGGCACGGCGACGTTGGGCGCGATCGCCGAGCTGAGGGGCGGACTCAATCCGGCGGCCGCGAGTCTCTACGAGAGCGTCCTGCACCACCAGTTCGTGGGCCTCATGACGCTGATCGACTACGACGAGAATCTGGAGGCCCGGCCGTACCTCGCCGAGTCCTTCGAGGTCGCGGACGACAACGCGTCCGTGACCTTCCACCTGCGCCGTGACGTCTTCTGGCACGACGGAGAGCCGACGGACGCGCACGACGTGGCCTTCACGTACGGTCTGGTGTCGAATCCCGAGACCGGCTTTCCGAACAGCGTGTTCTGGGAGCCCTACGGCACCGAGGGTGGCGGGGTCGAGGTGCTCGACGACTTCACCGTTCGGATGCGCTTCGAGCCGCACCCCGGGTTCCTCGACCCGTGGCGCCAGGTGGCGATCATGCCGGAGCACCTCCTCGGCGACCTGGCTCCGGCGGAGGTCGTGCAGCACCCGTGGGGGACGCAGTGCCCCATCGGCAACGGGCCCTTCGTCTTCTGGTCACACTCGGCCCAGGACCGGTGGGAGTTCCGCGCGAATCCCGCGTTCCCCGAGGCGCTCGGTGGGCGTCCGTTCCTGGACCGGTACGTCTACCGGATCATCCCGGACCAGACGACGCTGCTGACCGAGCTCCTCACCGGGGGGATCGACGTCTACATGCAGCCCAACCCCGAGCAGGCGCAGCGCATCGAGGACCACCCGGACGTCGAGCTGATCCGGTACCCGTCGCGCACGTACGTCTTCGTGGCCTGGAACTCCAGGCGTCCGCAGCTCGCCGACGCGCGTGTCCGGCGCGCGCTCACGATGGCCACCGATCGGGCGACCGCCGTCGAGGCGATCCTGCAGGGGTACGCGCGCGTTGCCGACGGGACCGTCCCGCCGTTCCACTGGGCGTACGACCCGGAGGGTCCCTCGCTCCCGTACGACCCGGTCGCGGCGGGGGCCCCCCTCCCCCGGGGCGGGGGGGGGGGAGGGGGGGGGGGGGGCGGGCGGGGGGGAGCCGCGGGGGGGGCGGCCGCGCGACCAGACGAACAGCGGG
>CALJLC010000228.1 GCA_937982605.1 uncultured Gemmatimonadales bacterium
GTTCGAGGGGGCGGGGGGGGCGGCCGAGGGCCGCCGGCTCACGACGGGCGAGCGGGTCGAGATCCAGCGCGCGAACCCGACGTGGAACGGCTGCCATCGCCTCATGGACCCGATCGGCCTGGCGCTCGACAACTTCGACGTCACCGGTCGCTGGCGGACGCGCGAGGACGGCGTGCCGCTCGACACCCGAGGGGAGTTCTACGACGGCACGCCGGTCGAGACGCCGTCCGACCTCACCGCCGTGCTCCTCCGTCGGCCGATCCCGCTGGTGCGCAGCTTCACCGAGAACATGCTCGCGTACGCGATGGGGCGCCGCGTCGAGCACTTCGACCAGCCGACCGTGCGCGCGATCGCGAGCGCGGCGGGAGACGATGGCTACCGCATGTCCGCCTTCGTCCTCGGCGTCGTGCGGAGCGCTCCCTTCCAGATGATGATGGCGCCGACGACCACTGACGCCGGGCAGCGCGACCGCACCGGAGACCCGGACCCAGGGACCTCAGGACAGGGACCGCCCTCTCCCGCCGCACCTTCGTGCGCGGCCTCGGGGCGTCGTTCTCGCTGCCCCTCCTCGACGCGATGGTCCCGGCCGGGCGGCCGTGGCGCGACCCGACCGCCGAGCGGTCCTTCACCCGTCTCGTCTGCATCGAGGAGTCGATGGGATGCGCGGGCGGGAGCCAGTGGGGCGACGAGCGGCATCTCTTCGCGCCGGAAGGCGTGGGGCGGGACTTCGTGCTGGGCGCCGAGAACCAGCTCAAGCCGCTGGAGGCGTTCCGCGAGTACCTCACGATCGTGAGCAACACGGACTGCCGCATGGCGGAGCCGTACCGCGCCGAGGAGATCGGCGGGGATCACGACCGCTCCACGGCGGTCTTCCTCACCCAGGCGCACCCGAAGCAGACCCAGGGCTCGGACATCTTCCTCGGCACGTCGCTCGACCAGCTCCACGCCCAGCGCTTCGGTCAGGACACCGCGCTGCCTTCGCTCGAGCTGTGCATCGAGGGGATCGACCGGGGCGGCGGCTGCGCCTACAACTACCACTGCGCGTACACGACCTCGCTGGCGTGGGCTTCGCCGAGCCAGCCGCTCCCGGCCATCCGGGAGCCGCGCGCGGTCTTCGAGCGGCTCTTCGGCGCGGGAGACTCCGAGGAGGATCGCGCCCGGCGGCGTCGCACGAACGCGAGCATGCTCGACTGGATCGTCGACGAGGTCGGGCGCCTGCGTCGCTCGCTCGGAGCGGTCGACCGTGCGGCCCTCGACGACTACCTGGCGTACATCCGGGAGATCGAGCGCCGCATCCAGCTCGTCGAGGAGCGCAACCGGAGTGGGGAGGAGCGGCAGATGCCCGAGGCACCCTCGGGGATCCCCGACTCCTTCGAGGAGCACATGCAGCTCATGTTCGACCTGCAGGTGCTGGCGCTGCAGACCGACATGACGCGCGTGATCTCGTTCAAGACCGGCTTCGACCAGTCGAACCGGACCTTCCCGGAGAGCGGCACGAACAAGTCCATCCACGGGGCCTCGCACCACGGCAACGTCCCGGCCGACATCATGGACTTCCACCGGATCAACACGTATCGGACCGGGCAGCTCGCCTACTTCCTGCAGCGCATGCAGGAGACGATGGACGGCGACGCGTCGCTGCTCGACAAGACCGCCATCGTGTGGGGCTCGCCGATGGGCGATCCGAATCTGCACAACCACCGGCGCTGTCCGCTCCTCCTCATGGGCAAGGCGAACGGCGCGCTCGAGGGCGGGCTGCACGTCCGGGCCCCGAGGGGCACGCCGATGGCCAACGCCTTCGTGTCCCTGATGCAGGGGATCGGTCACGACATGCCCGCGTTCGGCGACTCGACGGGGACGCTCGCGCTCTCGCATCCGCGGGGCGGGACGGCCGCCGGAGCGACCGGGAGCCGCCCGGCATGATCCGTTTCCTGGCCCTCTCGCTCGTTGTCGCTGGCGCGGCGGTCGGCGGGACGGCCGACGCCGACCTCCTGGAGGCTGCCCGGCAGGGAGACGCCCGGGCCGTCGAGGCTCGACTGCGGGCCGGAGCCGACCCGAACGACGCCGACGGCGACGGAATGACCGCGCTGCACTGGGCGGCCGAGCGCGGCCACGCCGAAGTCGCCGCGCGGCTACTCGAGGGCGGGGCCCGGGTGGACCTCGGAACGCGCATCGGGCACTACACCGCGCTGCACCTCGCGGCCCGACGGGGGAGCGCCCCGATCGTCTCGGCGCTGCTCGGGGCGGGCGCCGATCCGAACGCCGTCACGACGAGCAGCGGCGTGACGCCGCTCCATCTGGCGGCCGGGGCCGTCGACGGCGGCGCGGCGACACGGGCATTGCTGGCGGCGGGGGCCGACCCCGACGCGCTCGAAGCGTCGGCCGGGCAGACGCCGCTGATCTTCGCCGCGGCCGGAAACCGGGCCGACGCGGTGCGCGCGCTCCTCGGGGCCGGCGCCGACCCGTCGATCCGGACGCGTGAGGTCGACGTGCTGCAGCATGTGATCGCGGACGGCGAGGCCGAGCGCTTCCTGCGCGAGCGGGTCCGGGCGCTCTCCGCGCCGGACGCGAGGCCCTCGGCGGCCGAGGTCCAGCGCGCGATCGAGGCGCAGCGCGCCTATCTGGCTTCGGGTGAGCCGTACCGCGACTACGATCCGGAAGAGCTCGTGTCGTATCGCCCGGATTACCCGGGCGGACCCGACGTGCCCCGGCCTCCGTACCGCGAGACGCTCGTCGGCCGAACCGGCGGGATGACGGCGCTCCTGCACGCCTCGCGGGAAGGCGCGCTCGAGTCGGCGATGGCGCTCCTCGACGGCGGCGCCGACATCGACCAGGCGAGCGCCGACGGCACGAGCCCGCTCCTCATCGCCACGATGAACGGCCACTTCGACCTGGCCATGCGGCTCGTGGAGCGCGGCGCGGATCCGAACGTGCACGCCGTGACCGACGGCGCCGGGCCGCTCTTCGCGGTGCTCAACACCTGGTGGGCGCCGAAGTCGAACTACCCGCAGCCGCGGGCGCAGCACCGGCAGGAGACGACGCATCTGGAGCTCGTGCGCGCGCTGCTCGACGCCGGCGCCGACCCGAACGCCCGCCTGAACTCGCATCTGTGGTACTGGGAGTACGGGCTCACGAAGATCGCGACCGACCCCGCCGGCGCGACGCCGTTCTGGCGGGCCGCCTACGCGCAGGACATCGCGTCGATGCGACTGCTGCACGCCGCGGGCGCGGACCCGAACATCCCGACGCGCTGGCCCGCGGTCGGGATGCGCGAGCGCCGGCAGCAGGACGGGCGCCAGCAGGAGGACTCGGGCCTCCCGTGGATCCCGGAAGGCGCCTTCAACGCCTTCCCGATCCACGCCGCGGCCGGCGGGGGCTACACCGGCCTCGGGGCGTTCTCGATCCGCAACGTGCCGAACGCCTTCATCCCGGCGGTGAAGTACCTCGTCGAGGAGCTCGGGGTCGACGTGAACACGCTCGACTCGTGGGGCTACACGCCCATGCACTACGCGGCGTCGCGCGGGGACAACGAGCTGATCGAGTACCTCGTCTCGCAGGGCGGGGACGTGACGGTCATCACGCGCCTGGGTCAGTCGACCGCGGACATGGCGCGCGGCGGGCGCTCGGGCTTCTTCACCCGCGTGGCGTATCCCGAGACGGTGAAGCTGCTGACGAGCCTCGGCTCGACGCTCGAGTGCCTGCACACACACTTCCTCGACACGGGCGACTCGTGCCCGCTGGCGGGCGTGGACGACATGTGGCGCGCCGTCTCGGAGGAGGAGACGCCCGACGAGGGTCGGGACCCGGCCCGCGCGCCGCGGCCGTCGAGCATGCCGGCGCCCGGGATCCGCGATGGCCGCTGACCCCGAGCGGGGGGCGGGGGCTCGCGCCGCGTCGGCCGACCCCCCGCTGACCCCGATCCAGAAGTTCGGAGAGGCGATCGCGGACCGCGTGGAGCGGTGGATGCCCTCGCCGTTCCTCTTCGCGATCATCCTCACGTACGTCGCGGCGGCGGCCGCCTTCGCCCTCGAGCGCTCGACGCCGGCCGAGGTCGCGCTCGCCTGGTACGACGGCTTCTGGAACCTGCTCGAGTTCGCCATGCAGATGGTGATCATCCTGGTCACCGGAAACGTGGTGGCGTACCACCCGCGGGTGCGCGCGGGCATCCTGCGGCTCGTCCGCATGCCGTCGAACGGCCGGCAGGCGGTCGTGCTCGTCGGCATCGGGTCGATGCTCGTCGGGTGGATCTCGTGGGGGCTCGGGCTGATCTTCGGCGCGATCCTGGCCCGCGAGATGGGCCGCGAGGCGCACGGCCGCGGCGTGGCGGTCCACTATCCGCTCCTCGCCGTGGCGGGCTATCTGGGGATGAGCCTCACCTGGGGCTGGGGGCTGTCGAGCTCGGCCGGGCTCCTCCAGGCGACGGACGGCAACGTCTTCATGCAGGCGGTGGTCGTCGACCGCGTGATCCCGGCCACCGAGTGGGTCTTCCATCCGTACCCGCTCACCCTGACGGTCCTCGCCATCGTCTACGCCTCGGTCATGCTCTGGCTCCTGGCCCCGCCCGACGCGAACTGCCGCGGGATAGAGCGCTTCGTCGAGATGGAGGCGCCGAAGGCGACCGCCGGGGCCGCCGCGGGTCCGGCTCCGGTCGAGCACCGGACCACCACGCCGCACGAGGAGGTGCCATGGGGCGCCGGGCACGACGCCCCGTCGCTCTCCGACCGGATCGACAACAGCCGGATCCTCGGCGGCGTGATCGCGCTGGTGGGTCTCGTCCTGACCGTGCGCGCCTTCGCCACGCAGGGGATGGGCGCGCTGAACCTGGACGTCTTCAACTTCGGCTTCCTGATGCTCGGCATGGCGCTCTTCGTGAGCCCGGCGCGCTATCAGGGCGAGTTCAACGACGCGGTGAAGGGCAGCGCCGGAGTGATCCTGCAGTTCCCCTTCTACGCCGGCATCATCGGCATCATGGTCGGTACCGGACTCGTCGACACGATGACCGAGGCGCTGCTCTCGATCGCCACCGAGAGCACCTATCCGCTCGTGACCTGGTTCACCGGAGCGGTGATGAACCTCTTCGTGCCGTCGGCCGGCGGGGAGTGGGCGATCGTGGGCGGGCCGATGATGCTGGCCGGCTCCGAGCTGGGGATCCCGCACGGCCAGACGATCGCGGCGTACGCGGTTGGCGACGCGCACACGAATCTGCTCAACCCCTTCTGGGCGATCCCCCTGCTCGCGATCACCGGGCTCAAGGCCCGCGACATGTTCGGCTACGGGATCACGATGATGATCCTGCTCGTGCCCTTCCTCGCGTCCGCGCTCTTCTTCCTGCCGTACTGAAGACCGGACGCCCGGCCGGCGAGGGGCCGGTCGCGGTGCGGAAGGGCGCCGACCGCATGGTCGACGCCCCCCCGTCGTCAGCCGCCGCGCCGGATCACCTCGACGTCGTCGTCCGCGTCGATGTCGTCCTCGGGCCCGTCCCCGTTGTCGGCGAAGGTCGGCCGCACGAGCGAGAGCGTGCCGTTCTCCTCCGCCTGCAGCCCTTCGCCCCCGTTGCCGGTGAAGGCGGAGGCGTTGAAGTGGAAGTCGATCCGGCCATCGCCGTACTCCTCGATGCGGACGCCGTCGCTGTCGTTGTCGTGGAACGTCCCACGCACGATCCGACCGAGCACGTCACCGGCCTGGAACTCCTCCAGGCGGATGCCGCGGGAGTCTCGGCTGTCGTTGGCCTCGACGTTGAGGAGCCTGACGATGACGTGGCCGTCCGAGCCGGGCTCGTCCTCGCTCTCGGTGAGCTGGATGCCCGCGCCGAAGTTGTCGTTGGCGACGACGTGGCTGCCGACCATCTCGATCGAGCCGTCGAACGTCTCGTCGAGATCGATGCCTTCGTCCTCGTTTCCGTTCGCGGTGACGTTTCGGAAGCGCGCCCAGACGCCACCCTCGTCGTTCTCGTCGATGTCGAAGCCGTCCTCCAGGTCCTTCTCGTACTCGGACGGATCGTCCGGGAAGCCGGGCGGCACCTCGTCGGGAAACTGGAGCTGGTCTCCGTTGTCGTCGAACCGCGAGCTCACGACCTGGCTGTAGACGCTGCCGGGGCCTGTCTCGTCGACCTCGACGCCGTCCGCCTGGTTCTCGAAGAAGGCGGAGTGCGCGATGAAGACGTGGAGGTCACCGGGGCCGCCCTCGTTGACGCGCAGGCCGTCCTTGTCCGCCAGCGCGACGATCTGGTCGTAGTCGAGTGCCTCACCGATGCCGGCGGTGTTGTTGCCGGTGAAGGTGCTCCGCACCAGCCGCGCGGAGATGCTGGCCGGGGAGTCGTACACCTGGTCGTCCACCCAGAGTCCGGCGAAGCCGTTGTCGCGAGCCGTCAGGTCGTTCGCTTCGACGCGGACGGTTCCGGTCCGGGCGGCCGGGACCTCGACGTAGATGCCGTTTCCTCCGTCGCCTCGAGCCGGCAGGTTCCGGAATGTCAGGTCGGCGCCTCCGACGAAGGCGAGGCCGTCGCCCTCCGTAGGCCCGACGATCGTGCCGCCGCGTCCGTCGATCACGAGCGGCGCCGAGCCGGTGTGGGTGACCGTCGCGCCGAGCTCGATGGTGGTGCCTCGCTTCAGCCGGATCACGGTCGGGCGATGACTCCTCGACGCGGCGTCGAGCGCCTCCCGCAGTCCGGCGGCGTCGTGGATTCCGCGGCCGTAGCCGTTCCCGATCCACGAGGCGTCGACCTCGGGCTGGGTCGTATCGACCGGGGCATCGGAGCAGACCGCGAGCGCGGCCGTGAGGGGTAGGATCAGCAGCGCGCGGCGCTTCGTCATGGAATACTCCTGTGGGGCGGAACTCTTGGCTTTCGGCCGTGAGGCGGCCGCAGAACCAGGATCAGGAGCGAACCGGACGAAGCGACGACGCCCCCGTCACGACTCCCCGTAGGGGGTGGTCACGATGCCGTGTCGGAGGGCGTCACGGCCACGACGCCGGCCGTCAGCGGGAGCCGAAGTCCTCCCATCGGCGGAGCTGTCGGTAGTCGACTTCGTCGAGCGCGTCGTAGACGAGGTCCTCGTGCCGTGGATCTCCTGCGCCGGCGACGACCGCGAAGCGGTCTTCCACCAGGAGCGCGATGAGCACGCCGCCGTCGCGTTCGCGTCGGGCCCGCCAGCGACGTCCCTCGCCCTCGACGTTCACCTCGCCCCGAATGCGGATCGCAGGGTAGCCGTCGACCGTGATCTCCTCGACGTCTCCGTCGAAGTCCCGACGGGCGAAGACCGGAGCCACCCACCGGAGCGCGAGCTGCGCGCCGCTCCGGAGCGCCCCCAGGTCCGCCACGCCGACGAACATGCTGTCGCCGTCTACCGCGTACTTGCCGGCCGCCAGCGAAATGCCGGCGCCGAAGCGGTCGCGCGCATCGTCCCCGTCGACCCGGAGCGGGGATCCGTCGATCTCCGAGGGGAGGACCTGACGGAGCTCGGCCCATGGGACCGCCTCGACGCTCGCGTCGCGCTCGAGCGCCTCACCCATTTCGGCCACCCGGTCCCCGAGGGACTGCAGACCCTCGGCCACCTGCCGGAAGCTCGTGTTGCCGTCCTCGTCGACGAAGTCCGCGCAGCCCACCAGCGCGAGCGTGAGCATCGGGACCGTCCACCTGGTCATCGTCGTCGTCCTCACCGTGTCCTCCCTTCCGAGCCGGAAGCTTCGGCCCTCGGCGGGCCGGCGGCAGCGTCCTCCGCACTCTCCCTACGAGAGACGGGTGTCGGATGTTCAGGCGCCCGGATCCGACCCTCGCACGGGCACGCCGCCGAAGGTCGCGCCTCCGGCCCTACAGCTCCTCCACGAAGAGCGCCACGCCCGACATCAGCATCTGCACCGCCACGGCCACGAGCACCATCCCCATCAGGCGCTCGAGCGCAATGATGCCGCGCGTGCCGAGGAGCCCCTTGAGCCGGCTCGCGCCGAGCAGGATCAGCGCCGAGGCGAGCCAGGCCAGGCTGAGCGCCACGAGCCACTCCAGGCGTCGCCCCGGCTCCTGGCTCGTGATCGTGAGGAGGACGGCCATCGCCGACGGTCCGGCCACCAGCGGAATCGCCAGCGGGACGATGAAGGGCTCACCCTCGATCACCTCGCCGCCGGACTTGGAGGTCGGGAAGACCATGCGGATGGCGATGAGGAACAGGATGATTCCGCCCGCCACCGTCAGCGACGGCTCGGAGATGTGGATTGCCCGAAGCACGACCGGTCCGGCGAAGAGGAACGCCACCAGGACGCCGAGCGCGATCAGGAGCTCCCGCGCGACGACGCGCAGGTGCCGATGGGGCGCGACGTCCTTCAGAGCGGCGAGGAAGAACGGGATGTTCCCGATCGGGTCGAGGACCAGGAAGAGCAGGACGGTCGCGGACAGGATGGTCATGGGCCGGAACGCTGTCTGGTTCGCCCTCGCGGATCAAGACGGGCAGGCCGGCTGATCGCACACTCGGCCGCGGCTGAGATCGGCGCCCGCCGAAACGACGACGGCCCCCCGGATCGCTCCGGGAGGCCGCGCCGAACCGGTCCTGCTTGCTGCTACACCGCCACCGACCCGCCTGCTGCCGTCGGTCGGCTGCGGAAGCGCGCCTCCGTGGCGCGCCCGTTGCTACGTCCTGCGATCATGCGGACCGCCCGGCGGCGCAGCGTCGTCACGACGCTGAAGCCGCAGCCGTGCGTGATGCACACCGGCACCACCGCGCTCGACATCGAGGAGACACTCGAGGCCTCCACGGGGCAGCCACACTGGTATTTCCCTCGTCCACCGCCACCCATCGTCCTCCTCCCCTCGTCCACCACCCCTCACGTCCTACCCTTACGTTGGATGCCGGAAGGGGTTTCGTGGTTGGTTCGGGTATTGCGCCCGCGGGTCACCGTCCGAAGCGTAGGAAGATGGATGCCGACCGGTGGCGACGGCTCAGTCAGCTCTTCCACGAAGCGTCTTCCGCGGAGGCGGAGGCGCGTGAGGAGATCGTGCGTCGCGCAGCCATCGACGACGCCGAGCTGGGGGAGGAGCTCGCCGCGCTGCTCGAGGCGGACGGGGCGGCGGACGACTCGTTGAAGCAGGTCCTCGGCGACGCCGCCCGGGAGCTGGAAGGTGACCCGACGGGCCGGCTCATCGGCCCGTACCGCGTCGTCCGCGAGGAAGGGCGCGGCGGGATGGGTCGTGTCTTCCTCTGCGAGCGCGCCGACGGTCACTTCGACCAGATCGTCGCGGTGAAGGTCCTGCACGGGGACTTCGCGAGTGACGTCGTGCGGGAGCGCTTCCGGCAGGAGCGCCAGATCCTGGCCCGCCTGCAGCACCCCAACATCGCCGCGCTTCTCGACGGAGGGCTCACCGACGACGGGCAGCCGTACTTCGCGCTCGAGCACGTCGATGGCCAGCCGATCGACGAGTACGCCGACGGCCACGAGCTCGACGTCGAGGCGCGCCTGGACCTCTTCCGGGACGTCTGCCGCGCGCTCGTCTACGCGCACGCCAACCTGGTCGTCCACCGCGACCTGAAGCCGGACAACATCCTGGTCACCGCCGAGGGTCGGGTGAAGCTCCTCGACTTCGGCATCGCCAAGGTGCTCGCCGACGACGAGGAGGCCGCGCCGCGGACCCGGACCGCCATGTGGGCCCTCACGCCCTCGTACGCGTCGCCGGAGCAGGTGAGGGGTGAGCCGGTGGGGACCGCCTCGGACGTCTATTCCCTCGGCGTCATCCTGTACGAGCTGCTGACCGGAGTCCGCCCCTACGAGATCGACGGCCGCAGCCCCACCGCTGTGGAGCAGGCGGTGTGCGCCTCGGAGCCCGAACGGCCCAGCACCCGCGTGGCGCGGGACGCCACGCAGACCCCGGAAAGCGCCGAAGCGGTCGGTCGGAAGCGGGCGAGCGATCCGGCGCGCCTCAGGAGGCGGCTGTCCGGCGACCTGGACGTCATCTGCATGAAGGCGCTCCGCAAGGAGCCCGAGCGCCGGTACGCCTCGGTCGACGCGCTCCTCGACGACGTGACGCGTCATCTGGAGGGCCGCACGGTGCACGCCCGGCCCGCCACGCTGGGCTACCGCCTCGGCAAGGCGGTCCGCCGCAACCGGTGGGCGGTCGGCGCCGCGGCGGCGGTCCTTCTGACGAGCTCGACGCTCGTCGCCTTCTACACGGCGCGGCTCGCCGACGAGCGGGACGCCGCCCAGCTCGAGGCACGCAAGGCCCGTGAGGTTGCGGAGTTCCTGCAGGGCCTCTTCGAGATCTCGGATCCCGACGAGTCGAGGGGCGAGACGATCACCGCGCGGGAGCTGCTCGACGCGGGGGCGCGGGAGGTCGACGAGGGGCTGGCCGGTCAGCCCGCCGTCCAGGCGACGATGCTACGCGTGATCGGAGAGGTGTACGCCACACTCGGCCTGCCTCGCGAAGCCGAGCCGCTTCTGAGCCGGGCGCTGGAGCTGAATCGGGAGCTGTACGGGCCGGACCACTTCGAGACCGCCATGTCGCAGCTCTCGCTCGCCTCCGCCACGCAGGACCTGGGCAGCATCGAGGAGGCCGGTCCGCTCTTCCGGGAGGCGGTGGCCTCGCTCGAGCGCGCCGTCGGGCCCGAGGACCCCACGGTGGCCGAGGCGGTGGAGCAGCTCGCGTACTGGCTGGAGACGGACGGCCAGCTCGAGCGCGCCGAGGACGAGTACCGGCGGGCACTGGCCCAGCTCCGGCTCACGGCGGCCCCCACCGATCCGCGGGTGATCTCGCTCATGGGGCGCCTCGGGAACCTCCTCCGCCAGATCGGCGACGACGAGGCCGCCGAGTCGATCCTCCGCGAGACGCTCGCGGCGGAGAAGGAGCTCTACGGCGAGCGGCATACCTCGGTGGCGAGCACGATGCGGCAGCTCGCGAGCGTCCTTCGCGATCAGGATCGCTTCGAGGAGGCGGAGGCGATGTACGAGGAGGTGCTCGACATCCGGCGCGAGCTGCACGGCCCGGTGCACCCGGAGGTGGCCGTGGCGATGAACAGCTACGCCATCATGCTGAGCCGCATGGGCGAGAGCGACCGGGCGATCGCGACGTACGAGGCTTTCGTCGACATGCTCGAGCAGATCCACCCCGGCGCCCATCCGGACGTCGCCGCGGCGCATCACAACGTGGGGATGGAGCTCGGTTCGGTCGGGCGGCTCGAGGAGGCGATCGGGCACTTCCGGAGGTCGATCGAGATCCAGGAGGTGGTCTTCCGACCGGATCACCCCAACCTGGCCTTCCCTCGCGTGGGGCTGGCCGGCGTCTACCGCGAGCTCGGGCGCGCCGAGGACGCCGAGGCGCTCCTGCGCGAGGCTCTCGCGCTGCGCGAGGCGGGGCTGCCGGAGGGCCACCGGCACACGGCGGAGGCCCGGAGCGATCTGGCGGCGGTCCTCATGGATCAGGGGCGCTGGGCCGAAGCGGAGCCGCTGCTGCTGGCGGCGTACGACGCCCTGGTCGAAGGCGAGGGGCCGGAGGCGGGCCGGACGCGGACCGCGCGGGAGCGGCTTCTCCGGTTGTACGAGGCGACGGGGAACGCGGCGGGGATGGGGCGGCTGGTGGAGGGCGGAGGCCCGGGAGCGTAGCCGGTCGGCCGCGGCCCGCGACCCCGGCCGGGGGTCCGCATGCCGGACCGAGACGGTCGATGGTCCCTGCCCGGGGACTTCTGCGCCTTTCAGGAAACGGCCCCGATCGGGCCGGCCATCCTGAACCAGGCATCCCTTGGAGGTCCCCATGTCGAATCGACGATTCCGGTCCCGCCTGCTCCTGATCCCGCTCCTCGTGATCGCCCCGCTGGCGTGCTCGGACTCCCCGACGGGCACCGACGACGACGACGACGGCGGTGCGTCCCTCAACTTCTTCGAGCAGGAGCTCGTGGGGCTCTGGTCCCGCTGGCACTCCTACGACGGCAGCTCGCACTACATCCGCTTCAACGCGGACCGGACCGCCTGCAAGTGGGAAGAGCCCTCCGGCAGCGAGAGCCGGATCTCCCAGTCCTCCTACTCGAGCTGGAGCATCGACGACACGCAGCCGAGTGACCGGATGGCCGTCTCGGTCTCCGGCGCCGGGATCACGTGGATGTTCGACTACCCGGACGACGAGCTCTGGCCGGACGGGTATCGCACGAATCTGGCGCGCTCCAGGTCGTCCGAGGGCAAGACCTGCTCGTAGCGTGGCCGCGGCGGACGCCGGGTCGGCACCCGCCGGCCCGGCGTCAGCGCGCGAGGGGGTCGAAGCCCTCGACGACGTGCGCGTCGGTGCGCGCCTCCTCGACGGCCGCCACGATCGTGCGGCCGTCCGGGCTGATCGACGTCTCCCACGCCTTCACGCCGACCGGCAGCTCGGCCCACAGCGTGGGAGGAGAACCGTCGACGGGCACGCGGAAGATCTCGCGTTGGGCGGACGCCCGCCCGCCCCGGAGCGCAAAGACGTACCGCTCGTCGGCGCTCCACCCGATGGGGACGTGCTCGTCGGCCAGGCGGCTCACGGCCTGTCCGTCCGCTCCGACGATCCACAGACCCGTCACCGGACCCACGGACGAGAGCACGGCGACGGAGCGACCGCTCGGCGACGGCCGCAGGTCGTAGGTGAGAGCACCCGTGTCGTCGCCGACGGTCGCGCCGAGCGTGCCCGAGTCGGGGTCCACCATCTCGAAGACCGCGTCGCCGGGACGCTGATACGCGACAGCCGGCAGGGCGCCCCACGCCACGTGGTTCTCGGACTCGTAGGCCACCCCGCGGAGCTGCCGCGTCGACCCGTCGGCGACGCTGACGACCCACACGCCGAGGCCCTCGCGGTTGGAGCCGAAGGCGATCCGCTCCCCGTCGGCCGACCAGTCCGGCGACCAGACGCTCCCGTCCAGGAAGGTGACCTGCCGCGGAACGCCGCCTTCGGCGTCCATGGTGGCCAGGTGTGAGCCCCGGCTGTCCGTCTGCACGTACGCGATGGTGGAGCCGTCCGGCGAAAGGCGGGGCGTCGTCCGGCTCGCCGTGCCCGAGGTCAGGGCCCGTCGGGACACGATCCCGCCGTCGGCGTCCAGCTCCAGGCGGACGAGGTTGGAGACGCTGAGCTCCTCGGTGAACAGGAGGCGCGACCCGTCCCGGGACAGCGAGAAGGGGGGTTGAATGCCGAAGCGGATATGCATGCGGGTCGGCCCGAGGACCCGGGTCGGAGTGCCGTCGGGCTCCCCGTCCTCGTCGACGCCGACGCGCCATACCTCGGTCGTCTCGTCGACGGATCGGGCGTAGTAGACCGCGCGACCGTCGCTCGACCACACCGGGTTCCGGAGGCGGGCGGAGTCCGTCGTGAGCACGGTCAGCTCCGCGGGCCCCGACGACACCGGCGTGGTGTAGAGGGCGTCCTGTCCGTTCGAGACGATGGCCATCGCCAGCCGGTCCGACGTCGGCGACGCGCCCACCCCCAGCAGCCACTCGAGCGGTAGCGCGAGGTGCAGCGAGTCGGTCGCGCGCCTCGTCGCGAGGTCGAGGACCGTCACGAACGACCTCTTGGCCGACCACTGGAGGAGATGACTGCCGTCCGCGGACCACCCTGCGTAGACGTGGGCTTCGGGGACGGTGTTCGGGGTGACACCCCCCGGCCGCGAGAGCACCAGGACCCGTGGCTCCGAGCCTCTCACCTCGGTGAACGCGATCGCCGCGTCGTCCGGCGACCACTGCGGGTTGTAGAGGGAGTGGTCGCTCTCGTAGAGGACCGACGCCTGCATTCCGTCGATGGGCTGGACCAGGAGACGGTTGGCCTCCCCCTCGGTGCCGGTCACGAAGGCGACCTCGTCCCCGTCCGGCGAGATGGCGGCGTTGAGGACCTCGCCCACGAAGGTGACCTGCCGGGCCGCCACTGCGGCGCGGGCGGGCGTCGGGCCGCCGCGGCCGCGAAGGAAGAAGGCCGCTCCGACGATCCCCGCCGCCAGCACGGCGGCGCCCGCCAGGGGCAGCACCGAGCCGGCGGGTCGGTGCACCCCGGCCGAGGCCGCCTCGAGGGCGTCGGCGAACGCCGCCGCGGAGGTGAAGCGGTCGGCGGGGAGCGCCTCGAGCGCCCGCATCACGGCGTCGCTGACCGCCTCCGGTACCCGGGGCCGGTGCGCGCTCACCGACACTCTCGTGCCGGCCACGATCTCGGCCAGGATCGCCTGGGGTGTGCTGCCGGAGTGTGCCGGTGCGCCCACGAGCATCTCGTACACCACGCAGCCCAGGGCGAAGACGTCCGACGCCGGGCCGACCGGATGGGAGCCGGTGGCCTGCTCGGGACTCATGTAGCGGGGCGTCCCGATCCGGACACCGGCCTCGGTACGCCGGGTGTCGCCCTCCGTGTCGGCGAGCAGGAGCGCCACGCCGAAGTCCGCGATCACCGGCCCGCCCCTGGTGAGCAGGATGTTCTCCGGCTTCACGTCGCGGTGGACGACGCCGTGCTCGTGCGCGTAGTCGAGCGCACGCGCCACGTCGACCCCGATGCGGATCGACTCGTCGACGGGGAGCTGCTTCTCACGACTCAGCCGCTGGCGCAGGCTCTCGTCCTCGACGTACGGCATCACGTAGTAGAGGAAGCCTTCCGCCTCTCCGGAGTCGAAGAGGGGAAGGATGTGCGGGTGCTGGAGCTTGGCCGTGGTCTTGATCTCCGCGAGAAAGCGGTCCGCCCCGACGAGCGCGGCCAGCTCGGGCTTCAGCACCTTGAGCGCGACCCTCCGCTCGTGCCTCAGATCGTCGGCGAGGAAGACGGTGGACATCCCGCCCTCGCCGATCTCCCGGATCACGCGATAGCGGTCCCCGAGCGCTGCGCCGAGCACGCTGGAGATCTCGGCGGCGTCCGGTGCGTCGCCCGCGGCGGCCAGCTGGTCGGTGAGCGCATCGAAGCGCCCGCCGGAGGCGTGGTGGCGCAGCAGGCCGACCAGCTCGGCCCGCAGCGACTCCTCGAGATCGCCCAGCCGCGCCTCGCGCTCCGGGGGGCGGAGCTCGACCAGCTCGTCGAATTGCGCTAATGATACGGCGCCCACCGAGCCCTACACTCAGGCCCTCCCCTACCCCCTTCGAGCCGCCGGGATGCTCGCCCGCGAGGGCGCGGTTCAGCCACGACCGCGCGAAGGCCCAGTCCCGCTTCACCGTCGTCGGGGAGGTCCCCAGCGCGCTCGCGGTCTCCTGCACGCTCAGTCCCGCGAAGCATCGGCACTCGACCACCCGGCAGGCGCGCTCGTCGACCTCGGCCAGCCGGGAGCGGTCTGCCTGCATGGCCACGAGCCCCACCGCGTCGGCTCGGGCGCCGTCCAGCGCGTCGGGGAGCGTCACGAAGACCTGACCACCTCCGCGCTTCTCCGCGCTCCGCGCCCGGGCGTGGTCGATGAGGACGCGCCGCATCTGCCGTGCCGCCATCGCGAAGAAGTGGGCGCGGTCCTGCCAGTCGACGTGGCGGACATCCACGAGCTTGAGATACGCCTCGTGGACGAGCGCGGTGGGGCTCAGCGTATGGTCGGCACGCTCCGAGGAGAGCTGCCGACGGGCGAGCGCACGCAGCTCCGTGTAGACCGCGGGGATGAGCTCCTCCATCACGTCCTCGCGTCCTTCGGTCAGCTCCCGGAGGAGCTGCGTGACATTCGAGTCGTTCGTCATGGAGGGACCCCGGCCCCGAGCGCGGACACTCGTTCAACCTATCCGCGGATTCGAAGGGGCGGCAACGCGCCTCCGAGGGGATACGTCAGGAGAGGGCGGCCGGAGATCGCCTCAGTGGGCGCGGCCCTGGTCGGGCGTCAGCTCCCGCAGGCTGTCCTCGAGCTTCATGTACCACGGCGACGACGGGTCGTCGCGGTCGAAGTAGAGGACGAACTCCCGCTCCTCGATGCGTTCGTTGAGGAGGAGCTTGGCGCGCACCCGGACCTTCACCCGCGCGCGCAGGTCGCTCGAGTCGATGTCGGCGAAGACGATCTCGTAGTCCATGATGTCGAGCGCTTCGGGCTTTACCTGGAAGAGGCGCTGGATCAGGAACGGGATGTCGACCGACTCGATGAGGTCCGGCGCGTGGTAGCTCGCCGCCGCCTCGAAGTCCTTGAACTGGATGTCTTCCATGAAGTCGAGCGCGATGCGCCGGAGCAGCCCTCGATCTCCACCGAGGGGGAGGCCGAGCGTCGAGAAGGCGGCGCCCGAGAGATGCGCGACCGCGAGATAGCCGCCGAGCAGCGCGGCCAGAACGAGCACGACCGGGAAGAGCTTCTTCATCGCTCGACTCTCCACGTGGCGATCCGGTTCATGTCACCACCTCCCGTCGAGGAAGCGCGGCCAGCGTCGCGGCACCCACGAGCGCCAGACCCATCGCGAAGAGGACGCCGAGCGAGAGCGTCACCGAGAGCCAGCTCGGCTCCACGGACGCGCTCTCCTCGAAGACCCGGAACGCCCAGTGCACGGGCATCGCCTTCTCCGCGGCGGCGACGACGTCACTGTACAGAGTATCGGGAATGGCCAGCTCGGAGAACAGAATCTGTGGCAGGAGGAGCAGCGGCACGGCGAAGACCGCGCGCTCCTGGGTGGTGGCGAGGGCACTCACGACGAGGCCGAGGCCGGTGCCGGCCAGCGATGCGCCGAAGAGGGCGAGCATCTCGACGGGCATCGGGCCCCGGAGGCTGAGCTGCCACTCGACCGTGCCCTGGAGCAGGACGACCTGCACGGCGCCGAGGCCCGCGAGCACCAGCGCCTTGGATACGACGTAGTCGCGGGTGGAGAGTCCGAAGAGGCGCTCCCGCTCCAGGATCGCCCGCTCCTTCACGATCTCGCGGCAAGCGTTGATGCAGCCGAACCACACCGCGGCCAGGCAGAGCACGAAGTACAGGGCGGGGGTGTCACGCTCGATCGAGCCCCAGACGACCGTGCACAGCCACCCGATGAGCGGAGCCTGCCCGAGGAGCAGGAGGAGCCCGCCGGGATCGCCGAGCAGGCCGTCGCGGTAGCGCGCGGCGAGCACGCGCGTGGCGGAGCGGGGGGCGGACGCGCCCGCGCTCACGGACCGCTCCCGGTGGCATGACCCGAGGCGCCCTGACGTGCCGCGGGCGCCGGGCGCAGGAGGAAAAGCCGCTGGTCCGCATCCGCGCTCGACGTCAGCCGCCATGCCTGTGGCGACTGCTTCTCGAGCTGCTGGAAGAGCTGCGCGTAGCGCTCCACGCGGAAGTAGGAGAGCGCGAGCTTCGGCGGGCCGAAGAACGCGACGTGCCCGGCCACGAGCACGCAGAGCGCGTCGGCGCGCTCGAGGCTCTCCATGGCGTGCGTGGCGACGATGACGATGCGGCCCG
Source organism: uncultured Gemmatimonadales bacterium (assembly GCA_937982605.1). GTDB lineage: Bacteria > Gemmatimonadota > Gemmatimonadetes > Longimicrobiales > Gaopeijiaceae > UBA2589. Next base: position 17,277 of record CALJLC010000228.1, read on the forward strand.
AGTCGGCGACGTCCGACAGAAGTCCCATCGTCTTCGCTTCCAGCCCCGGGTCGAGCCCCGACGTCGGCTCGTCGAGGATCAGGAGGGCGGGGTGGGTGAGCAGCTCGAGCGCCACCGCCACACGCTTTCGCTGCCCCCCGGAGAGCCGGCGGATCCGCGTGTCGGCACGCTCGGTCAGACCGACCTGCCCGATCACCTCGTCGACCCGCTCGGCTCGATCCGCGGGGCTCGCGGCGGGCATGCGCAGCTCGGCGGCGTAGGAGAGCTCCCTGCGCACGGTCAGCCCTGTGTGCAGCGCGTCGTCCTGCGGGACGTAGCCCAGCGGCCCAGCCTCGTCGATCGCTCCGCGGCCGAGCGTCACGTTCCCGTGGTCGGGCTCCCAGAGGCCGAGCAGCACCCGGATGAGCGAGCTCTTCCCGGCGCCCGACGGGCCGATGAGCGCGCACATCTCGCCCGGGTGCAGGGTGAGGTCGATGTCGTCGAGGATCCGGTTCCCGCCTCGGGAGAGCCCGAGCTTCTCGACCCGCAGCACGCGGTCGCTCACCGCGCTTCCTCCCGTGGGTGGGTCCGAGGGCGTGCTCCCCGACGATGCCTCGCGCATCCCGGCGGGGGCAAGCACGACCTTCGCGGCCGGCGATCGGCCCGGTGCGCCATCGCATCGCCCCGGAACCCGGGCCTTCGTTCGGTCCCCCCTCCCCACGACCCAGGAGGAGCTCATGACGATCCGTCCCGTCGGACCGCCCGCGCGACGCCCGCCCGACCGCGCGGGAAGGGACCCTCTCCGCGCCGCACCGCCGAACGAGGAGAGCGAGCCCGGCGTCGACGTCGACCTGACCACCGAGCTCGACGAGCTCTGGCCCGCGGAGGACTTCGACGCCGTCGAGTGGATGCTCGGCGTCCCGCTGTCGACCGATCGGGGCCGAACGGGTCCGGGCCTCGGCTAGTCGCCGCCCTCCATCTTCCAGACCGCCAGCCCCCCGGGCTGGTAGTGGAGAGGTGCCGACGCCACGATGGTGCGCGCGGCGATGTCGACGACGTCCACGGTGCCGCGCGTGGCGCCGACCGCTTCGATGGTCACGAAGGCGTAGCGCCCGTCCGGGGTCACCGCGACCCCGTGCGTGACGGGCTGCGTCGTTTCGATCCGCGTCTCGTCACCGGTCGGGAGGTCGAAGATCGCCACGGCCTTTGCCCCCTTGAGCGTCACGAGGAGGGTTCGGCCGTCCGGGGTGATGTCGGCGTTGTACGGACCGGCCCCGGTCGGGAAGCTGCGCAGCACCTCCAGCGTGCGCCGGTCGATCTCGAGCACGTCGCCACGGCCGTTGCACGGCACGTACAGCCTCGCGTCGTCGGGCGAGGGCTGTACCCACGTCGGCTTGCAGATCGCCGCGGGGTCGCCCATGGCCATCCCCGCCATGGACCCGCCCGCCGCGGCCGTGCCGCTCATGGTCGCGGCGTCGGCTCCGTGACCGCCCATGGCATGCCCGGCCATCCCGGGCTGCTCGACCACGACCCGCTCCGCGCCAGCGGTCAGCGCCAGCCGGCGCGTGACCGCCCTCTCGGCCGTGCTCGTCTCGACGAGGAGGTCCGACATCATGCACGTCGAGTAGTGCGTCCGACCGTCCGCCGTCAGGCGACTCCCGTGCGGCATGACGCACGTCTCGATCTCGGACACCTCGGTCATCATCGGCGTGAAGACCGCCGACACCGAGCTCGGCACGTGATCGCCGTGGAGGTTGAAGTTGACCACGAAGAGCGACGATCCGTCGCGGGTCACCGCCATCGTCGCCGGGAAGAGCCCGACCTCCGCCGTGTCGACGAGGACGTCGGTGCCGGTCTCCATCTTCCAGATCTGACCGAACGGCCGGCCGTGCGCGATCGAGACGTACCAGTGCGCGCCGGTGGGGCTCACGGTGATCCCGTGCGCGCCGTCCAGGTCGGCCGGGTGGAAGCCGACGTCGATCGCCTTCTCCTCGACGACCTCGCGCCCGTCGAAGCGCACCAGGCTCACGATGTCGGACGACTCGTTGGCGACGTACGCCCAGTACGTGGGGTGGGCGCTTCCGTCGGGCGTTTGCGCGCGGGCGGGCGAGATGGACAGGAGCGCGAGGATCACCGCGCACGCCGCGGTCGCCGTCCGCGCGAGCGTGCGCATCGGCTGCGCCTCCACTAGAACGTGACCGGCCTCGGGCGGGCGTGCCGAACGACCCAGAGGCCGCTCGTCATGTCGCTCACGAAGAGATTGCCCTTGAACGGCTGCGGACCCCATGCGTTGGCGGAGTTCGCCGCCAGGCCCTGACCCTCGGCGGCCTCCGTGCGGAAGAAGCCGAGCTCCCGGCCCTGCCGGTAGAGGTCGCCCCGGAGCGTGCCGCTCACGTCGACGATGCGCAGCCCGCCCTGGTAGTAGGCGATGTAGAGCACGTCGTTCTCGACCCACACGTTGTGCGCGCCCGCCTCGGGGAGCTCGTACTTGGCCACCTCGTGCGGGTTCTCGATGTCGCTCACGTCGATGACGTGGATGTAGCCGCGCATCCCGTCGG
>CALJLC010000229.1 GCA_937982605.1 uncultured Gemmatimonadales bacterium
CCGCGAGGGCGGGCGCACGGTGGGCGCGGGCGTGGTGACGGAGATCATCGAGTAGGGCACAGGTAGGGAGACGGGCGCGAGCCTCGTCGGCTCAGGCCGCTTCGCCTTCGGGCGGGCCGCCGAGAGACCGGACGGAGGCTCCGCTCGATCGAAGGCCGACCGAATCCTTCGATCGAGCCTTCCCCGACGAGGCTCGCGCCCGTCTCCCGACCGGACAGCACGGGATCTCCGGCTCCACGCCGGCGACCCGCGCGAACGAAGTGACCCAGGGAAGGTTAGGACAGCAGCACGGAAGCTTTGCAGAAGGTCGAGTGGCAGGATGCCCCGGTGGTGCGGGGGGCGGCGGGCCGCTCCGAAGGAGGCTCGGCCGCGCGTAGCGGCCGAGTGAGGCAAGCGGAAGAAGGAAGCGGAAGCCCGGAACCGGCGGCCGAACGGCCTCCGCCGGAGCGGTCCGCCGCCCCCGACGCCGCACAACGGAGGCAACATGCCGCGCGACAAAGTGATCCTCGCCTGCAGCGACTGTCAGGAGAGGAACTACAACACGACGAAGAACAAGCGTCTGCACCCCGAGCGGGTCGAGTTCCGCAAGTACTGCCCGCGGTGCCGGACACACACGCAGCACAAGGAAACCAAGTAGTGGCGGCGCTGGACAAGGTTCGCGAGACCCGCACGTTCATCGAGGAGTGCTGGGTCGAGCTTCAGAAGGTCACCTGGCCGGACGCGGAGCAGCTCCGCTCGGCCACGATCGTGGTGCTCGTGTTCACCCTGGCGGTGTCCGCGATCATCTGGCTCATGGACACGACGATGAGCTGGGTGATCAACCTCATCATGGGGATCTTCGGAGCCTGAACGAGGTGGAGACGATGACCGACACCCGCTGGTATGCCGTCCAGACGTATTCCGGGCACGAGAACAAGGTCCAGAAGCTGATTCAGCGGAAGATCGACGAGGAGCCCGAGGGAGAGGGCGAGCTCCTCGACGTCCTCGTGCCGACCCAGGAAGTGGTCGAGATCCGGAACGGCAAGCGCGTGACGGTCACCAAGCGCCTGTACCCGGGCTACGTGCTCGTGCACATGGTGCTCAACGAGAGGACCTCGCACGCGATCAACAACATTCAGGGCGTGATCAAGTTCGTGGGCTCCGGCCGGTCGCCGCAGCCGCTGCGCGAGGACGAGATCAACAAGATTCTCGGGATCGAGATCGAATCCGAGGACACGACACAGGAGGAGATCCCCTTCCACATCGACCAGGTCGTCGAGGTCACCAAGGGCCCGTTCACGGATTTCAGCGGAACGGTGCAGGAGGTCTACCCCGACAAGGGCAAGGTCAAGGTGGAGGTGTCCCTCTTCGGACGGCCCACGTCCGTCGAGCTCGACTACACGGATCTCAAGGGATACTAGGGCAGAGCCATGGCGAAGAAGGTCATCGGATTCATCAAGCTCCATGTGCCCGGCGGGCAGGCCAACCCGGCCCCCCCGGTGGGTCCGGCGCTCGGTCAGCACGGCGTCAACATCATGGAGTTCTGCAAGCAGTTCAACGCGAAGACCTCGGACAAGCAGGGACTCACCATCCCGGTCGAGATCACCGTCTACGCGGACCGCTCGTTCACCTTCATCACGAAGACGCCGCCGGCGCCGGTCCTGATCAAGAAGGCGATCGGGCTGCCGAAGGGCTCCGGCGAGCCCAACCGTGAGAAGGTCGGCAAGATCACCCGCAAGCAGCTCGAGGAGATCGCCGAGATGAAGATGCAGGACCTCAACGCGAACGACATCGATGCCGCGGTGCAGATGATCGCCGGCACCGCGCGTTCGATGGGCGTCGTCGTCGAGGGATAGCTCGGGGGCCTCGGCCCCACCCGCGCACCACCGCCTGAGAGCCGTCAGCGGTGGGAGGGTCAACGAATCGGCTCAGAACAGAGATGCCAAAGACAGGAAAGCGCTACGCGGCCGCCAAGCTGGCGGTACCGCCCGGCGTCAAGCTGGCTCCGGACGAGGCGGTCAAGCTCGTCAAGGAGATGGCCACCGCGAAGTTCGACGAGACCGTCGACATCGCCACGCGCCTGGGGGTCGATCCGCGCAAGGCGGATCAGCTCGTGCGGGGCACCGTGGTCCTCCCGCACGGCACCGGGAAGAAGGTGCGCGTGCTGGTGATCGCCCAGGGCGAGAAGGAGGCGGAGGCCAAGGAAGCGGGCGCCGACTACGTGGGCGTCGAGTACGTGGAGAAGATCCAGGGCGGCTGGCTGGACTTCGATGTCTGTGTCGCGACCCCCGACCTGATGGGCAAGGTGGGACCGCTCGGCCGAGTGCTCGGCCCGCGCGGCCTCATGCCGACCCCGAAGGCCGGGACCGTGACCTTCGACATCGCGCGAGCGGTTCAGGAGATCAAGGCGGGTAAGATCGAGTTCCGAGTGGACAAGACGGGCAACGTCCACGCCCCGATCGGGAAGGCCTCGTTCTCCGAGGAGCAGCTCAACGAGAACCTCGCCGCCTTCATGGATCAGATCGTGCGCGCCAAGCCGTCCGCGGCCAAGGGCACGTACGTGAGGAGCGTGACGGTGTCGAGCACCATGGGACCGGGCGTTTCCATCGACCCGAACCTGTATCGGAGGGCCTGATGGATCGCACGCAGAAAGAGACGTTCGTCTCCGAGCTCCGGGAGCGCATCAACCGCGCGCCGGTGCTCTATCTGACGGACTTCACGGGACTCAACGTCCAGGCGATGACCGAGCTCCGCAGCTCGCTGCGGAAGTCCGGCGCCGAGTACGTCGTGGTCAAGAACCGGCTCGCGAAGCGCGTCTTCACGGAGTCGGACGATCTTCCGGACATCAGCGACAGCCTCGTCGGGCCCACCGGGTTCGTCTTCGGCTACGAGGATGCGGCGGCCGCGGCGAAGGTGCTCAGCGACTTCGCCCGGGACCACGATCAGAAGCCCGCCTTCAAGCTCGGCGTCCTGGACAACCAGGTGCTCCAGCCCGAGCAGGTGGAGAAGATCGCGAAGCTTCCGCCGCGGGAGCAGCTGCTCGCCGAGCTGGCCGGTGCCTTCGAGGCGCCCATGGCCGCGCTCGCGTCGGCGCTCGGGGCGAAGCTCCAGGAGATGGCTGGCCTGCTCGACGCGCTCAAGAACGAGCGCGAGGCGGCTGGTTGAGCCCGCATCCCGGGCAATAGGGAGTAGACGGGACGCGGGTGCGTCCCTGGGTTTCACACAGGGTCACAACAGGCGCCGACGGGTGGTCGGCGGGAATCAGGAGACAGGAACCATGGCGAACCACGAAGAGTTGCTCGACACCATCGGCAACATGACCGTTCTCGAGCTCTCCGAGTTCGTTGACGCCTTCAAGGACAAGTTCAACGTCACGGCCGTCGCCGCTCCGGTGGCGATGCCCGGAGCCGCCGCCGGCGGGGCCGACGCCGCTGCCGCCGAGGAGAAGGACGAGTTCGACGTCGTTCTCGAGGGTGTCGGCGACAAGAAGATCCAGGTCATCAAGGTCGTGCGCGAGCTGACCGGCCTGGGCCTCAAGGAGGCGAAGGAGCTCGTCGACGGCGCCCCGGGCACCGTCAAGGAGGCCGCTGCCAAGGCGGAGGCCGAAGAGATGAAGGCCAAGCTCGAGGAAGTCGGCGCCACCGTGGCGCTCAAGTAATTCGTTGCCCTCGGGCACGACCGGTGCCGGCCTCGCGGCCGGCCCGGGGCGCGACCTGCGGGTCGCGTCGCAATGCAGGCCAGTACGGGACCCGGCTGCGGGGCGCTCCGGTCGAAGGGGTGCGCCCGCGGTCCGGGCCGTACGCGCTTGTCCCATGACCAACAAGACACACGCCGCTCGTCCGCGCTCGCGGACGGGGTCGTAAGGGGGACGCACGTTGGAACTGCGCAAGGATGACCGTCCGATCCTGAGCTTCGCCAAGCTCAAGTCGGTGATGCCGATGCCGAACCTGCTCGACGTTCAGCTTCGTTCGTTCGAGAAGCTGGTCGAGCCGGACCTTCAGGAGCAGTGGGACTTCGGGCTCGACCGCGTCTTCGGGGAGATCTTCCC
>CALJLC010000230.1 GCA_937982605.1 uncultured Gemmatimonadales bacterium
CCCCCGCGCCCGGCGGGACGACGACCACCGAGCCGAGTGACTCGATCCGCGTGGACGCGTCGAGTCTCCAGAACGGCCGCACCACGGCCCGCCGGGCGAGCCGCTCCCGGGCCCGCCCCTCGGCGAGCCACACCTCGGCGGAGAGCCTCCGGAGCGCGCCTTCCCAGGCCACGCCCTCCGCCGTTCCGGCCACGACGACCTCCTCGCCGCTCGCCACGTCGAGGGAGCGGTCCGCGACGCGGCCCACCGCCCGCCTGGACGCCGCTTCGGCGTGGTGCTCCAGACGGACGAGCCGCTCGGCGGACCGGGCGGCGGCGAGCTCGCGACCCGCCAGAACGAGGACCCCGTGGGCGAGCAGCGTCGCCGCCGTTCCGAGCAGGACCGCCAGCAGCAAAGCGGCTCCGGACCGGGACGACCCGGACCTCACCGGACCGGCGCGGTCGGCACGAGGGACAGGTCGAGCGGAGGCCGACCGACCCGCGGAACCGAGACGCGGAGCCATCCGAGCGTGTCGACCAGGCGCGCCCCGTCGAGGACCTCCGCGGTGAGGGGCTGCCTCCCTCCTCCGCCCCGCCGGTAGCGGAGCGCACGACCGGTCAGGTGGTACGACCCGCGCTCGTACAGGCGCACCAGCACGGGCCCGGTCGCCGCCTCGGAGAGGCGCCATCGTTCGACCGCGGCACCGGAGGGACGGCCACCGTGCACGCCGGCCGGGCAGCCCGCCTGTGCCACGCCGTCGAGGCCCGCCGCCGACCAGCCCCCGGAGGCGTCGAGCACCAGGACGGAGTCCTTCGACGGGTCCGGCCTTCGCCCGCCGTACCGGATCACCACCACGGACGAGTCCGCGCCGGCGGCGCAGACGAGCGCGGTCGACCGGAAGGCTCTCAGCCGGATCGAATCGGGGGGATGGGCCGACCAGTCGCGGCCGGCGACGCCGGCCGCGAGCTCCTCGCGCAGCCCCCACCGGATCGCCCGGAGCGCCCACAGCTCGTCGGAGGTGCGCCCGAGTCGGCGGTTGGCCGAGGCCACCGCGGCGTAGCCGCGGAGCGCGAGGCCCCCGAGGAGCGCGCACGCCAGAAGCGCGATCACCACTTCGACGAGCGTGAAGCCCGGCCGCCGCTCAGCGCGCATCGAGCGCCGCCGCGCCACGGACCTCCACCGAATCGGCGTCGGTCACCCGGACACGCACGACGAAGCCCTCGGCCACCGGCCCCCACCGGGCGGCGGCTCCATTCCGGAGCGCGGATCCCGCCGTGACCTCGCGCGCGAGCCCCAGGGAGTCGGCGAGGCCGGCCGCCACGGTGACGGCCGTCTCCAGCCGCCTCGCCTCGTCGAGCGTGCGCGCAGCGAGGACCACGATCGAGAGCGCCCCGACGAGCCCTAGCTCGAGGACGAGCGTCGCCACGACGACCTCGGCGAGCGTGAAGCCGCGGGGCGACGGGCTCACCGACGGCCGGGCCTTCCGTAGGCGGAGACGACCACCGACGCCGAAGCGGAGCCCCGGGTCAGGCGAAGCGTCGCATTGGCGAAGCGCCCGAGGCCCATGGCGTCGAAGTCGAGGTCGGCCGCCCGGTCGACCCTCACGCCGTCGACGCCGAGGGGAGCGCGCCGCACCGTGTCCGCCCCCACGACCAGGAAGGTGGACCCCGGGTCGCTGCGCACGACGAGCGTGGCCCCGCCGGCCTCGGCGGCGAGCGACCGCGCCTCGACGACCCGTCCGATCAGCGTCTCCCGCGCGGCGAGCACCGCGGCGTGGTCGTCGAGGCGCCCGAGGGGAGGGAGCGCGAGGCCGGCGAGCACCCCGAGAAGGGTCAGGACCAGCAGCGTCTCGGGAAGCGTCGTTCCCCGTCTCGTTTCCCTGCGCATGGAGGGAAGCTCCGGCCTCGGACCGGGCGCCTCCATGGAGGAACGGGACTACCCTACGCCGTACTCCTGGATCTTGTAGCGGAGCGCCCGCGGCGAGAGCTCGAGCAGCTCGGCTGCCTGTGTCTTGTTGCCCCCCGTCCGGTCGAGGGCGAGCTGGATCAGATGCCGCTCCAGGCGGGCGCCGTGCTTCTTGACCGAGAGGTCGTCGCCGTCGACGCCGAGGCCGGGCGTGTCCGGCGCGGGCATGCGCACCGCCTCCGGCAGGTCCTCGACACCGATTTCCTTCCCGTCGGTGAGCACGAGGGCACGCTCCAGCACGTTCTCCAACTCGCGGATGTTGCCGGGCCACGGGTAGTCCAGGAGGACCTCCATCGCCTCGGGCACGATCGTCTCGACCTGCACCCCGAGCCGCGCCGCGTGCCGCTGGAGAAGGTGCGCCGCGAGCTGCGGGATCTCCTCGCGGCGCGCGCGCAGCGAGGGAAGGTGCACGGGCACGACCGCCAGCCTGTAGTACAGGTCCTTCCGGAAGTCGCCCGACTCGACCGCCTCCTCCAGGTCCCGGTTCGTCGCCGAGATGACGCGGACGTCCACCTGCGTCGTGCGCGTGGCGCCGATGCGCCTCACCTCGCCCTCCTGGAGCGCGCGCAGGAGCTTCACCTGCAGCGCACCGGGGAGCTCGCCCACCTCGTCGAGGAAGAGCGTGCCGCCGTCGGCCGCCTCGAAGAGACCCGGCTTGTCGCGATCGGCCCCGGTGAAGGCGCCGCGCACGAAGCCGAAGAACTCCGATTCCAGGAGCTGCTCCGGAACGCCCCCGCAGTTGACCGGCACGAAGGCGGCGTCGGCCCGGCCGGACTCGCGGTGCAGCATGCGCGCCACGAGCTCCTTCCCGGTGCCGCTCGCGCCCGTGATGAGCACGGCCGAGTCGTACGGCGCGACCTTCTGGACGACCTCGATCGCCTTCCGCATGGCCGGAGAGCCCACCACGATCTCGCCGAAGCGGGCGTCCGCGCGCACTTCCCGGCGCAGCCGTCCCACCTCCTGACGGAGCTGCTCGCGCTCTTCGGCCTTCCGCACGATCAGCAGGACGTCGTCCGCGCCGAAGGGCTTGGGGATGTAGTCGTACGCGCCCTTCTTCATGGCCTCGAGGGCCAGGTCGAGCCCGCCGTACGCCGTCATGACCAGGATGAGCGCTTCGCCGCCCTCCTCCCGGTACGCCTCGAGGAACTCCAGCCCACCCAGCTTGGGCATGCGCACGTCGCACAGGATCATGTCCGGCGACTGCTCCTTCGCCGTGGCCAGCCCCTGCTCGCCGTCCTCGGCCTGGACGACCTCGTAGCCCGCCTCGCCGAGGATCAGGGACAGCGACTTCCTGAGCCCTGCGTCGTCGTCGATGATGAGGATCTTCACGCGCTCTCCCTGGTTACGCTCGCTGGGGAAGATCACCCACATCGTACGTCATGGGGAGTCGTATCCGGAAGCGCGCGCCTCCCCCCTCGGAATTCTCGGCGTCGATCGTGCCGCCCATCCCCTCGACGAGGCGTGCGCAGATGGAGAGTCCGAGGCCCGTTCCCTCGCCCGGCTCCTTCGTCGTGTAGAACGGATCGAAGACGCGGTCCAGCGCTTCCGCCGGGAGCCCGCGTCCGTCGTCGGTGATCTCGAGGACGGTCAGCCGCTCGGCCCCCTGCACCGACGCCACCCCCTCTTCATCGGCCGCGAGGCGACGGCGATGGAGGTAGTTCAGCTCCGGGGGATCGTCCCCGCGGCGCGCCGGCATGTGGCTCAGCGCGCCCTCCTCCTCCCGGACGTCGATCGTGATGCGGGGTGAGTCGACGCCGCGCACTGCGTGTAGTGCGTTGAGGAGGATGTTGACGAGGACCTGCTCGAGCTGCGCGGGCTGCTCGACCTTCAGCGAGACCGAGCCGCCGACGTTCCACGACGCCTCCACCTCCGTGAACTTGCCCTGTCGCTCGAGGAGGTCCCGCACGCGGGCGACGACGTCGACGAGGGCCTTCGGCTCCTCCCCGCCGTCGGAGGCCCGCGCGTAGTCGAGCAGGCCCCGCACGATCCGGTCGATGCGCCGGGCTTCGTCCCGGACGGCGTCGAGCAGCTCGGGGTCGCCTCCTTCACGCACCACCCGGCTGCGCGCGACGTCCACGAAGCCGAGGATGGCGCCGAGCGGATTACCCACCTCGTGTGCGATCCCGGCGGCGAGGGTCCCCACCGACGCGAGACGCGCGGCCCGGACCACCTGGTCCCGGGCCGCGCGTAGCTCGCGGTTGGTCGCGTCGAGCGACTCGATGTTGGCGACGAGGGCGGCGCGGTCCGCCTCGGCGCGCGCCGCCAGCGCGTTGATCGCCTCGGCGATGGCGTCGAGCTCCGGGGTGCCCGGGGGCAGGACGCGATGCGTGCCTTCCCCTCCGGCGATCCGACGGAGGTCGGACGAGATCTGTCGGAGTGCTTCGTCCTCGATCAGGTCGAGCACTCCACGACGCCCTGCACCGTCGCGGGCGACACCGGTGTCGCGTTCCCGTGGTACATCGCGCAGCTCTCACCCACGAGGCCCTCGTGCACCGCGGTCGCGGACCAGCCGGTCCCGGTCGCCTCGCCGATCGAGACGGTCACCCCGTCCGACTCGACGAAGCCGAGGCTCGCGTGCACGGTGCTGAAGGTGTAGGCGATGTTGTGGTAGACCTCCTGCTGCGTCGCGAGGTTGCGCAGGTCCGCCTTCATGGCGG
>CALJLC010000231.1 GCA_937982605.1 uncultured Gemmatimonadales bacterium
ACCGGCCGATGGCGCGCGCGGGCCGCAGCCGCGGCGCGGCGGCGATGTCCGTGATGGTCGCCGTCGGCGTGGCCGCCTGCTCGGGCGGAGGCTCCCGCGCGGCGGACCTCCCGGCGCCGGGCATGTGCGCGCCGGTGGAGGGAGCGCTGGGCTCGCAGGCCACGCTCGCATCTCACGACGGCAGCTACGCGCTCACGCTGGTCTCCTCCGACGGGAGCCGCACCGAGGGAACCCTCGAGCTTCGCGCCCGCCCGGCGGACCGGCGCACCCGTGGCGGCACCGCCACGCCGCTCGACGGCACGGCCGACATCGACCTGGCGGCCGCGGGTGCCCAGGCGGTTCCCGGCCTGTCGAGCCGGGACCCTGCGGCCCCGGGCGTCCTCGTGCTCGAGTCCGGGGACGACGGGAGTCGAACGGTCACGGTGCGCTTCGGCAGCGTGTCGAATCGGGAAGGCGACTCGGCGATCGATGCGGCGTTCACCGTGCTGGACGTGACGCGGATCGGGGACGCCGGCTTCTTCGGCGACTGGCGCAGCGGAGTGCGCACGGAGCGCGCCGCCGGCTACTTCTGCGCCTGGCCGCGGGGGGACTGAGCCGGGCCCGAGCCCGACCGAGGGCCCTGCGCGGCGGCACCGCCCGCCGCATGGCCCGGCGCATCCCCGACCACGCGGGGGAGCGCTCGTAACGAGGCCGCGAGCCGGTGTAACGCGCTCCGGGCCTCCTTTACCGGCGTGTTACGCTCCGTGCCCTTGGTCGTGACCTGATCGAAGTAGTCTGGTGCGGTCCCCGTGTGATCGTCAGTCGACACCCGGGCGACGAGAGACGAGCTCCTCATCCGCTCTATCGCACCCGAAGACACATGATCCGGTTGAACAAAGCGGCCACTGCCGCCTTCCTCCTCGGCGCGCTCGCCGCGATCCCCGTCGACGCGCAGGAGACGGGGCGCATCATCGGCCGCGTCGTCGACGCCTCGACGGCGCAGCCGCTCGCCAACGCGCAGGTCTACCTCGGTGACGGCTCGGCCGGCATCGGCGGGCTGAGCGACTTCAACGGACGCTTCCTCCTGCTCCGCGTTCCCGTCGGCCCCGTGACCGTCACCGCGCAGCAGATCGGCTACGGGACCAAGTCGGTGACCGACGTGGTCGTGAGCGCCGACCGGACCACGACGCTCGACATCACGCTCGAGCAGTCCGCCATCGACGTCGAGGGCATCGTCGTCACGAGCGAGCGCGAGCAGGGGAGCAACGCCTTCCTGCTCGACCGGCGCCGTACGGCCCCGGCGCTCGTCGAGGCGGTGGGCGCCACCGAGATCGGCAGGCGCCCCGATTCGGACGCGGCCGACGTGGCGCAGCGGATGACCGGCGTGACGGTGTCCGAGGGCAAGTACGTGTTCGTGCGCGGCCTCGGCGAGCGGTACTCGCAGACGACGCTCAACGGGTCGTCGCTGCCGAGCCCCGAGCCCGAGCGCGAGGTCGTTCCGCTCGACCTCTTCCCGTCCGGCTTCCTCGAGAGCCTGAGCACGCAGAAGTCCTACACGCCCGACCTGCCGGCGGACTTCTCCGGCGGCTCGGTGGAGATTCGGACCAAGGACTTCCCCAACCAGTTCACGGTCCGCGCGGGCATCGGTGCCTCGTACAACTCGCTGAACGCGAACGACTTCCTCTACTACGGCGGAGGCGGTCGGGACTGGACGGGGCTGGACGACGGCTCCCGCCAGGCGCCGCAGGCCGTCCAGCAGATCCTCGGCCCGATCTGGGAGGGGCGGGGCCTGCCGAGCCAGGCTCCGCAGCTCGTCGCGATCGGCCAGAGCTACCAGGCGCTCGAGCAGACCTTCACGCCGCTTCGTCGGGAGACGCCGCTCAGCCGCTCGTTCAACCTCTCCCTGGGCGGGCGGAACGACGTCTTCGACGAGGGCGAGATCGGGTATTTCGTGGCGGGGACGTACTCGGACGACTACGAGAACCGGATCGACGAGCTCGAGCGCAAGTGGCGGACTTCGGCGTTCGAGCCGGCCACGGCCGAGCTCGCGACACCGAACGTCGACTACGACTTCACCAGGGGCACGCGGGCCATCAGCTGGGGCACGATCGGCAACGTCGCCTTCAAGCCGAACACGAGCCAGCAGATCTCGCTCAAGACGACGGTCAACCTCTCGACCGACTCCGAGGCCCGCGTCTACCAGGGCCAGAACGAGGAGGACATCGGCGCGGAGATCATGTCGGAGCGCGCCCGGTGGGTCGAGCGGCTCATGCTCTGGAGCCAGCTCTCCGGTGAGCACGCGACGATCATGGACTCGCGGCTCGAGTGGCGCCTCACCGCGGCGCGGGCCAACCGCGACGAACCGCTCATGCGGGAGACGATCTACGACGAGGACCCGACGAGCCCCGGAGACTTCTACCTCCTCGACTTCACCGAGTCGGGCCGGTACTTCTACTCCAAGCTCGACGACGACGACCTGAGCGCCGAGCTCGACTGGACCTTCCCCTTCGAGCTCTTCGACGGCAACGCGTCGATCAAGCTCGGCGGGGCGTGGCGCAACCGGACCCGCGACTTCGCCGCGCGCCGGCACAACTGGCAGTTCGCCGGCAGCACGATCACCGACCTCGATTCGGAGCTGGCGTCGGGGACGGTCGTCTCGACCCGACCGCGGCGGTCCGGCGAGTTCCGGATCAGCCAGGTGGTCGAACCCGGTGATGTCTACGCCGCCGACGACGAGCGGATGGCCGGCTACGCCATGCTCGACGTCCCCGTCACGTCGAGGCTCCAGGCCGTCGTGGGCGCCCGCGTCGAGAGCTACTCGCTCGGGCTCACGGCGCGGGGCGTCTCCCTGCGCGACTCGGCGCAGGCCGGGTCGGTCACCAACGTGACGCCGTCGCTGAACCTGACGTACTCGATCCGCGACGACCTCAAGCTGCGCGGCTCCGTCTCCCAGACGCTCGATCGACCGGAGTTCCGGGAGCTCGCGCCCTTCCAGTTCACCGAGGCCACGAGCCTCCGCCAGCTCTTCGGAAACCCGACGCTCACGCAGGCGCGGATCCGCAGCGGGGACCTCCGCCTCGACTGGTTCCCCGGTCCGGGCGAGATGATCTCGGTCGGCGGCTTCTACAAGCAGATGGACGAGCCGATCGAGCAGGTCTTCATCGCCGCGGCCTCCACGGCGTTCTCCTTCCAGAACGCGGAGAAGGCCGACGTGCTCGG
>CALJLC010000232.1 GCA_937982605.1 uncultured Gemmatimonadales bacterium
TCGGTGTTGGCGCCGAAGAGGTTCGGCGTGTTGCGGTGCACGAGCCAGATGCGGTCCTGTGCGTCGACGTCCACGCCGATCGTGGGACCCATGATCAAGTGGTTCGGCAGCGGCTTGGGCCAGAACGGGTCGACCTGGAACGTCGGCGCCATGCCCTCGGCCGTGTAGTCGGTGTTCATGGCCGCGTTCCCGCTCATCGCGTCCGAGGCGCAGCCGACGGCGCCGGTGAGGAGAACCACTGCCGCTCCCGCCTGCAGAATCCGCTTGTGCATCGATCCGTCCGTGCGTGGGTTGGCCCCGGCGGACGCGACGGCCTGCCGGAAGAGAGGGGATAGGCTACGCGCCCCCCCGCCATCGGGCAATCGGGTCGGACGCGATCCGATCGAGGCGATCGAGACGGCTCGGCAGCCCGCCCGTCGGGCCTTGTACGCCTCCCGGGCCGCGGTACCTTCGGCGCCATGAGCCCGGCCCCCATCGACCGTCGCGTGGCCGCCCTGGTGGTCGCCCTCGTGCTCCTCCTGCCCTCGTGGTCGGGGGAGGCGCACGAGATCCCCGCCGACGTCACGGTGCGCGCCTTCGTCGTGCCCGAGGGCTCGACGCTCCGCATGCTTCTGCGCGTCCCGCTGGTCTCGCTGCGCGACTACGACTTCGACGTGAGCGGTCCGGGATACCTCGAGATCGAGGGCTCGGACGCCGCGATCCGCGAGGCCGTGGACATGTGGATCCCCGACTACGTCCACTTACTGGAGGGGGCGCGGGATCTGGGCCGGCCGGAGACCGCGGCCGTCCGGGTGACCTTCCCCGGGGACCGCTCCTTCCGGAGTTGGGAGGCCGCGCTCGCCAACGTGCGCGCGGCGCCGCTCGGGGGGGAGATCCAGCTTCCGCCGCAGCAGGCCATGGTCGACGTCCTGCTCGAGTGGCCGATCGACTCCGAGGCCTCGGACTTCTCCCTGGACTCCCGCCTCGCGCACCTCGGGATCCGGACGCTCACCGTGCTGCGCTTCCTGCCCGCGGACGGAGCGGAGCGCGCCTTCCAGTTCTCGGGCAACGCCGGGCTCGTGCGTCTCGACCCGCGCTGGCATCAGGCCGCCTGGCGCTTCGTCGTCTTCGGCTTCGAGCACATCCTCGACGGCATCGACCACCTCCTCTTCCTGCTCGTCCTCGTCGTGCCGATCCGGAGCTTCCGCGCGCTGATCCCGATCGTGACGTCGTTCACGATCGGTCACTCGATCACGCTCATCGCGGCGGCGCTCGGCATCACGCCGAACGCCCTGTGGTTCCCGGCCCTCATCGAGACCGGCATCGCCGCCTCCATCGTCTTCATGGCGTTCGAGAACCTGCTCGGCACCTCCCTGTCGAACCGCTGGATGGTCTCGTTCGGCTTCGGGCTGGTGCACGGCTTCGGCTTCTCCTTCGCGCTCTCCGAGTCGCTCCAGTTCGCCGGCGCGCATCTGCTGACTTCGCTGCTGTCGTTCAACGTCGGCGTCGAGCTCGGACAGCTCTTCGTCCTCGCGCTCGTGGTGCCGGTGCTCCGCTTCGCCTTCTCCCGCTGGCTGCCCGAGGTGATGGGCGTCGTGGTCCTCTCCGCCGTGCTGGCCCACACCGGCTGGCACTGGCTGCTCGATCGGGGCGGAGCGCTGGTCCAGTACTCCTTCTCGCTCCCCGTGCTCAACCGCGCCTTCGCGCTGGTGCTGCTCGACTGGGCGATCCTCGGCGCGGTGGTCGTCTCCGCCGCGCTGGGGCTGCGCGCGGTCGTCGGGTGGTGGGACCGGAGGACCGATGCCCGACCGGCGGCCCCCGGGGGCGTCGGGGCCGCGGCGCCGGTCGGGCCCGGACTCTGACGGGGGGCCAGCCCGCCGTGCGGGATCCCCTCGAGCGGCTGCGCGCCCTCTGCATGGCACTGCCGGAGGCCCGCGAGGTCGAGGCGTGGGGCGCGCCGACGTTCCGCGTGAAGACGATGTTCGCCACGTACTCGGCGCCGGACACCCATGCCGAGCGCCCGGCCGCGTGGGTCAAGGCGGTCCCGGCCAGCCAGCGGCTTCTGGTCTCCGCCGCTCCCGACCGCTTCTTCGTGCCGCCGTACGTCGGGCCCAGGGGGTGGATCGGCGTGTACCTGGACGGGGACGCCACCGACTGGGACGAGCTCGCCGAGCTGCTCGCGGACGCGTGGCGGATGAGCGCGCCGAAGAAGCTCGCCGCGCAGCACCCCGAGCTGGGAGCGGGCCGCTAGGAGGGATCGACTCCGGGCGCCTCGTCCGTCCCCCACGCGTCGGCGGGCGCCGGCTCCCACCCCGCGAGTCGATACTCGGCGAGCGTTCCGTAGAACTTGGCGACCTGCACGGCGTGCACCGCGGCGTACGCCATGAAGAAGACCCACGTCATGGCGAAGAGGAGCACCCCGTCGCTGCCGAGACCGACCACTCCGGCGGCGAAGCCCACGGGGTACACCGCCACCATGAGCGCTCCGAAGACGGCCACCCACGCGAAGAGCCCCGCCACGAACTGGAACGAGAAGAGGTCCCGGGCCCGCCCCTTCGTGATCGCCCAGCTCTCCTGCGCGGCTCGGAGCGGGCCGAGCCGGTGCGCCAACGCGAGCTCGTCGGCCCAGAAGAGACGCAGCCCGAGAATGATCCCCGGGATCACCAGGAGGAAATAGCCGAAGACGGTACCCACGAGGACGAGGAGCCAGGTGAGGGCCCACGGGACGATCCTGCGGAGGACCCACGCGTGCGGGCTCCCGTCGATGAGCTCGGTGTGCTGCTGGGAGAGCGTCACCTGCGCGACCAGGATGCCGTAGACGAAAGCGAGGAAGACCGCCAGCGTGACCCACGGGCTGGCCGCGGCGGCCGCGTCCGGGTCATCGCTCAGGAGTCCGGGATCGACCTGGACGGCGACCCCGATCACGACGGCCGCGGGCAGCGTAGCCATCGCCAGCCCGCGCAACGAGTCGCGCCAGAGGACCAGGCCGGTGGCGTACGGACGCTCGACCCCGGCCCGGTAGCGTTCGGCGGCGCCCGACTCGGCCTCCCGGGCGCAGGCGATCGAGCAGTACTCCCGATCCGCGGCGATCGCGTCGACGTGGCAGGCGGTGCACATCGCCTCGCCGCAGAGATCGCATTCCATCTCGCCCAGGCGGTCGGGGTGGTTGATGCAGTTCCGACGCGAGGTGATCTCGGCCATGGACCCTCCGGACGTTGCTACGCCTAAGCTGCGAAGCGGGGGGTCAACCTCGGTTCCGCGGCCGTGGAGGGCAAGTCCGCCGGGGGAGGCTCGCTAGAACTCCCGCCAGTCGGCGTCGAGCACCTTGCGGTAGACCGAGCTCTCGGTGAAGAGCTTCACGACGTCCTTGTCGAGCATGCCGTCGTTGGCTTCCCACTCCAGGATCTGGAGTGCCTTCTCGACCGGCATGGCCTTCTTGTACGGCCGATCTGACGCGGTCAGCGCGTCGAAGATGTCGCAGACGGTCATGATCCGCGTCTCGATGGAGAGCTGTTCGCCGGTGACACCGTCGGGATAGCCCGAGCCGTCGAGCTTCTCGTGGTGGCCCCGCACGATCTCGGCGACCCGGGAGAGCTCCTCCGTCCACGGGATGTTCAGCAGGAAGTCGTAGGAGTGGACGACGTGCGACTCGATCTGGCGGCGCTCGTCCTCGTCGAGGGAGCCCCGGCGGATGCGCAGGAAGTGGAGCTCGCGCGCCGTGAGGTACGGACGGCTCTCCCCCTCGAGGTCGACGAAGCGCTGCCGCCCGATCTCCTCGAGGATGTCTGCGGCGTCTTCGTCGAGCACGCGCGGGACGTTCGCGTCCTTGATGGCCTGCCAGTAGCGCGCCACGCGGGCGAGCCCCTCCTCGAGCTCCCGCTCGATCGTCTCGAGCGCCCCGGCCGCGCCGTCGGCGCCCTTCTCCGCGATCGCCGCCGCCCGCGCCTCGGCGGCCTTCAGACGGAGGAGGGCGCGGATCTGCGTGAAGCGCTCCCGCACCTGCGTCTCGAGGACCGGTGAGAGCTTGTTCTGCTTGACCAGCACCTCCTCTCGGACGCCGACCTTGCCGAAGTCGTGGAGGAGCCCGGCGTAGCGGAGCTGCTTCATCTCCGCGTCCGAGAAGAAGACGTGCGCGAACGGCCCGTCGGTCTGGTCGTTGACGAGCTGCGCCATGTCGCAGGTGAGCTCGGTCACGCGCACAGAGTGGCCGGAGGTCGTCGGGTCCCGTCGGTCGATCGCCGTCACCGCCGCCTTGATGAAGCCGGCGAAGAGGTTCTCGATGTCCTGGTAGAGCCGACCGTTCTCGATGGCCACCGCCGCCTGCCCGGCCAGCGACGACACGATGTCGACCTCGCGCTCGGTGTAGGGGAGCACCCAGCGGTCGGAATCTTCGTCGGTGCGGATCGAGGCGCCGGAGTCCGACTTCCGATTGATGAGCTGGAGGACGCCGACGACCTTGTCCCGATGGTCGACCATCGGCACCGTGAGCATCGACTTGGCCCGGTACCCGTGCTTCTCGTCGAACGCCTCGCGGTTGAACGAGTACGGGACGTCGTCCGGAAGCTCGTAGACGTCGTCGATGACGAGCACCTCGCCGCTGATGGCCGCGTACCCGGCGATCGAGCTCCGGTCCAGCGGGAGGCGGAACGTCAGCGTCGGCAGGTCCGGGAGCGAGTCGACCTGAGACGCGATGAAGAGGAGCTGGCGTCCCCCGGCGTCGTCCTTCTCGACGAGGTACAGGCTTCCCGCGTCGGAGCCGGTCAGGCCCCGCGCCTGGGTGAGGATGAGGTCGAAGAGCGACATCGGATCGCGCTCGCCCATGAGCGCCATTCCGACCTTGCTCATCTCGCGGAGCGCCCTGCGCGAGCGCTCGAGCTCGGCCCGCAGCTCCTGAGGGGTGGCGTCCGCCACGTCGCTCATCGCGCCAGCTCGTTCGCCTTGTCGAAGGCCTCCCGGGCCGCCTCGCCCTGGCCCATGTCGGTCAGGATCTCGCCCATGAGCAGGTAGAGGTCGGGGCTCAGAGGGCCCTGATCCTCGACGCGCGCGAGGGCGTCGTACGCCTGGTAGACCAGCCCGAGGTCCCGATACGCCACGACGGTGAGGAACAGCCCGTCGGTGAGCGGGTCGAGCCCGAAGACCGAGATGTCGTCCAGGTAGTCCTCCAGCTCGACGGACTCGACGAGGCTCATGACGCGGAACTCCTGCTGCTCGCACGGCCGCGCGGTGCGGCGGCCGCCCACGAAGACCGTCCACGCGTAGGTGGCGCCCTGCTCGAGCGCGGCGTCTTCGGGCAGCGTGAACGTCGTGTCCGGGCCGACCTCGAAGATCTGCGGGCGACCCCCGTCGAGGTCGCGGACCATGAGGTCGTAGCTCCGGTCGCCGGCCCGGGTCCACGTGAACGTCGGGGTCGCAGACGCCACCAGGATCCCGTTGCGCGGGGACACCGGGGCGGTCCCGCAGTCGAGCGGCCGGATCATCCCCTGCCGGCCACCCGTGGTGACGTCGGTCGAGGCCGCCTGGGCCAGCGTGTTCACGGCCCGCGCGAAGAGGTCCGAGTCGCCGGCGCCACGGGGCTCGGAGAGCGTGGTCTCCTCGGTGACCACCTGCTGGGTTCCGGCGCGGGTGATGAGGATGGCGCGGGCGCCGGACTCGGGCAGCACGCGGTCTCCGGCGAACATGCGCTCGCCGACGGCGGCCGGCACGGGCGCGTCGGCACCGTGACGGACGGCGACGTCGCCCTGGACCCGGACCACGAGGGCCACCGGGTCCTGGGCGTGCAGCGGCGTGGCCAGCGCTCCGAGGAGGAGGAGGGCCGTGCGGGGGGCGTGTCTCATCCTTCCAATCTCCTACTTTTCGGTGCGCCGCACCACGAAATCCCAGTCGGGGGGCGGCGGGTCCTCGATGTTCTCCCGGCACCGCCCCACGTAGACGGCGCTCGGCCCGTCGTCGGGGCAGGCGGCCAGCCCCGCCTCGAAGCGCGCCAGGGCCCCGCTCCAGTCGTGAGCCCGGTACGCCTGCATGCCGGCCGCGAAGTGCTCCAGTGCGGCTTCCTTCTCCGGCGGCAGCGCGTCCTCGGCGAAGCCGAGCAGCTCGAAGACCTTCACCGCCGCGTCCTTGCCCTTCACCGCGATGAAGTCGAGCTCCCGGACGCGGTAGGCGTCGGCGTCACCGGCGCCGAGCGTCGCCTCCGAGACCATGTTGAGGGTGTCGTACGTCTTGTTCGTCGGTTCGAGGCGCGACGCGAGGTTCACGGCGTCGCCGATGGCCGAGTAGTCGAAGCGGTCCTTTCCCCCGACGTTGCCGACCACGACTTCTCCGGTGTGCACGCCGATCCTTACCTTCAGCGGCTCGTGGCCGGGGTTGGACTCCGCCCAGCGCGCGTTGAGCGACGCCATGCGCCGCTGCATGAGGACCGCGGCGCGCATGGCCCGGTCGGCGTGGTCGGGGACGTCGCGTGGCGCGTTCCAGAAGGCCATGATCGCGTCGCCGATGTACTTGTCGAGGTAGCCCTCTTCGTCGAAGACGACCTGCGTCATGTCCTGCAGGTACTCGTTGAGGAGCGCGATGAGGTCCTCCGCGTCCATCCCCTCGGCGATCGTCGTGAAGCCCGAGAGGTCGGAGAAGAGGATGCTCAGCGGCCGCTTCTCGCCACCGAGGGCGAGCGCCGACGGGTCCTCCGAGATCTCGGCCACCACGTCCGGCGACAGGTACTTCCCGAAGGCCCCCTTGATGAAGCGCTTCTCGCGCCCCTCGACGATGGCGGTGTAGGCCACGCTGTCCACGTAGCCGAGCAGCGCCGCCAGCAGCGGCGTCCCGATCGGCACCCACGTCCCGGCGTCGGCCAGGCGAGGCAGCGCCACCCCCGGCAGGTAGACGACGCCAGCCCACGCCCAGAAGGCCAGCGCCCACGTCGCGACGACGGCGCCCGCCAGCGCCAGCGCGCCCCAGCCGGCACCGAAGCGGAAGACCGCCCCCGCGGTGAGCGTCGCGAGCAGGAGGAGGAGCAGGAGGTGCGTGGGCCCGCCGATCCGGCGGACGTACGTGCCGTCGAGGAGGTTCTGCAGGGCGTTGGCGTGGATCTCCACACCGTACATCCACTCGTAGCGATCGGTGCCGGCCCCGTCGGGGCGGGGAATCGAGTAGCCGAAGAACGGAGTGCGGAAACGGTCCTCGGAGTGAAAGCCGCTGCCGAGCAGGACGATCTTGCCCTCGAAGGTCTCCGGAGCCAGGGCGGCCACCACGGTCGCGACCCCCGAGCCGACGACGGGGAAGGTCCCGGGCGGGTCGGTGTCGAGCGTGCTCGTCGGCGGGCCGACGTAGCGGATCCGGAACGGCAGGATCGGGTCGGCGTCCGCGTTCCCTTCGAGCCAGCCGTCCGGGATCCGGCCGACGGAGGCGGGCAGGCCGGGGAGCTCGAGCCGCCCGCTGCTCATCGCCGCGGCCAGGAGCGAATCGACGTCCAGCCCGCGCGCGTGCGCCCAGAGCGACAGGGCGAAGGAGGGCTCCAGCCCCCGGCCGGCCCGCACGGCGAGCGTTCCGTCCCGGAAGGTCTCGTACGACGCCGGCAGCTCGGCGGTGCCGACGTCGGCGGCGACGCGCGCGAAGAAGGGGTCGGGCGGCGGCGTGGCGTACCCCGAATCGGTCCGCTGCAGCGGTGATACCAGCACGACGTTGCCGGCGCGCTCGATGGCGGCGCGCAGCAGATCGTCGCCGCCGTCGATCCGGTTCAGCCCCTCGTAGCGCCGATCGAGGAAGACGTCCACGCCGATGGTGCGCGCGCCGGCCCCCGAGATCGCGTCGACGAGCTCGGCCAGGTGGGTCCGCGGGAACGGCGTGATCCAGCGGTCCCCGTCCGACGAGGCGATCTCGTCGAAGAGCACCAGCACGACGTCGCTCTCCCGGGCGCCGCGGTCGGTCTGGAAGGACTCGGCGGTCGTCTTCTGCCGCAGGTCGAGCGTGAAGTCCTCGAACGAGCGCACGCCGGTCAGCTCGCCGAGCGGCTCGCCGAGCAGCCACGCGAGCGCCACGGCGGCCGCCACCAGCCCGCCGAAGGCGACGAGGCGCCGCGTGCGCCTCATGGCCCGGCGGTCCGCTCCCGCTCGGGCGCCCGCATCAGTTCGTGATTTCGTACACGACCGACGCCGTTCCCCACGTGTCGAGGCGCACCGCGCCCTCGTCCGTGCCCGCCGCGCGCGCGAGGGCCGCGGTGATCTCGCGAGCGAAGTCGGCGCCGCCGGAGGCGTAGAGGCTCCCGGAGGGGATCGCGACGTCGAGCGGCTCCGCGGTCAGGAATGCGCGCACCAGCCCGCCGCCGGCCGGCGGGAGCGCCTCGAAGGCCAGGTCCCCACCGGGGTACTCGAAGCGCTGCCCGGCCCGCAGGTACACCGAGGCGTCGTCCGCGTTGGGAAGCAGCATGGCGACGGTACCGTCGGTGCCGAGGTCCACGAGCGTGAGATATCCCGCCCGATCCGACTCGACGACGAAGGCGATCTCCTCGCCGAGCCCGAACGCCGTCCGGTCGCCGCGCAGGCTCACGTCGAAGCCGAAGGCCTGGGCCGGGTTGTCCATGTCCCCGAGGCTCTTGGCGGCGGACTCCCGGCGCAGGACGGCCGCGAGCTCCTCCATGGCGCCCGGGTCGGCGGCGATCCCCTCGTGACGGGCGAAGCCGTCGGAGCCAATGACCCGGAGCGCGTCTCCGCGCCGGCGCACCAGCAGGTGGCTGAAGTCGGCGTCTCCGTGCACGAGCCGGATCGAGGCATCGGACCCCACGGACGCCTCGAGCGCATCGGCCAGCCGCGAGTCGATCGAGCCGACGTTGACCAGCAGCGGAGAGCGCTCGTAGACATGCGCGGACAGCTCGGCTTCGTCCCCCGTGGAGACGCGACCGGTCACTACCTCCGCCCGGGTCTGCCGCGAGTCGACCGACGTGACGCGCAGGCGCGCGCCCTCGGCGGTCGTGAAGATCGAGCCGGGCGTGAGGCCGAGCGCCAGCCCGGCACCGAGCGTGGCGGTGCTGCCCGAGACCTCCGTGACCGGGATCGCGAGCCGCCCCCGGCCCGTCGTGGCGCCGTCGACGAAGAAGAGCGGGAGGTCCTTGAGCGCGACGTCCTCGGAGATGTAGGGATCCTGCTGGAAGCGGTTGCGCTTGAGCGCCTCGTACGCCTGCTCGAAGACCTCCTCGTACGTCGTGCCGTCCGGGGCCTTCCAGAGCTGCTGCACCATGAACGTGGTGAACGCGCCGCCGTGGAACGCCTCCCGACCTTCGACGGCCGGGAAGAGCGCGTCGACGGCCACCTGAGACGGCTGCGCCGCGGCCAGCTCGAGCACCCGCGTGCGGGCCGCGTCGAAGCCGGTCTCGTCCGGGGCGTCGCCCACCGCGCGCCGCGCCACGCCCGCCGGTCGCTCGATCGCGTCGAGGTCCCGGGCCAGGAGTCGTCCGGCGCTGAACGGCGTCACGTCGCGCGTTCCCGTGCCCGAGTTACAGTTGTCGAGGAAGACGATGACGTTGTCCGTCGGGAGCTCGCCGAGCCACTCGTTGAACTCGTCGTCGCTGATGTCGTTCCGGGTGTCGCCCGGCAGGACGTCCGCCGGCGCCAGCGTCTCGTCGAGCCCGTCGTCCTCGTCGCCGTCCTCGTCCCACATCTGCGATCCGTGTCCGGACCAGGAGATCACCACGACGTCGCCCGGGCGGGCGTTCTCGACCAGCCATCCCGAGATCCCCTCGCGGATGGCCGACTTCGTGGCGTCGTGGTTGAGCAGGACGCGCACGTTCTCCTCGGGGAAGTCGTGACGCATCACCAGCACGTCTCGCATCCGTCGTGCGTCGTGCTCGGGCCCGATGAGGTCACCCCCCTCGCCCGGCTCGAGGTGGATGTAGTCGCTGACGCCCACGACCAGGGCCCACTGCGTGGGGGCCACCCGCTCCTGCGGCCCGAAGGCCAGGAGCGGAAGGGCGAGGGTCGTCGTGCACAAAGCGGCGAAGCGCCGCGTATGGGATCGGCTCACGATCCGTCCTCCAGCTCGTAATACACGCCTTCCATGGCCGCACCCACGGTCAGGGCGTCGCCCGAGACCTCGTCCTGCATGCGCGCCACGATCTCGTCCAGCTCGTCGTCGGTCCGGGTCGGGTCGTGGTGGAAGAAGAGCAGCTCCTTCACCTCGGCGTCCCGGGCCAGGTCCACCGCCTGCTCGAACGTCGAATGTCCCCAGCCCCTGCGACCCGGATACTCCGCGTCTGTATACATCGCGTCGTGGATGAGAAGGTCCGCACCCGCCACGAACTCGAGCATGCGGGCCCGGAAGTCCGGACCCGCGTCCGGGTACATCTCCCCGTCCAGCTCGTTGTCGGGGACGTAGCAGACGATGCTGTCGCGAAGCCGGATCCGGTACCCGACGACGAAGGACGGATGGCGCACGCGCATGACGTCCAGGGTGAAGCCGTCGATCTCGTAGCTCCCCTCGTTGAGGTGCTCGAACGCCATGGTGGCGGCGACCACGCTGAACGGGACCGGGAAGTAGATCGGCCCCATCTGTCCGGCGAAGAGGTTCTGCACGTCGATGTCCCGCTGCTTCGGCCCGAGCACGGTGATCGTGTCCTCCGCGTCGTACAGGGGGCGGAAGAAGGGGAAGCCCTGGATGTGATCCCAGTGGAAGTGCGTGAGGAAGATGTGGATCTCGTTCGGTCCGCGCTCGTAGACGTCGGTGCCGAGCTCACGGATCCCGGAGCCCGCGTCGAAGATCAGCCGGCGATCTCCGTCGCAGATCTCGACGCACGACGTGTTGCCGCCGTAGCGCACCGTCTGGCTCCCCGGCGAGGGGATCGACCCGCGGGTGCCCCAGCACCGGAGATACGGTCGCACCGAAGCGTGGGGATCGGGTCGTCCGGTTCGAGGGGAGGAAGCGGGATCCAACGCGCTCGCGCTCCGGATGGAGAGGAGATGCGGCCCAGAACGGGGGGATTCGTCCAATGTACGGGTGGATTCGTGCGGGTCGCGAGGATTTTCGGGCAGGGGTAGCTTTCGACCATCCGGAGTCCCCGCTCAGGACGTTCTCCCCACCCTATGCATCACCCGACCGGTACCGCCGCGCAGGGCTCGGATCCCGTGCATCTGACCCGCGAGCAGATCAGCGTGAAGCTGCGCGAGGTCGCGCTCTTCCAGGGTCTCGGCCACGACGACCTCAGCGAGATCCTCAAGATCTCCGAGGCGGTTCGTTTCGACGGCGGGGAGTACGTCTTCGAGGAGGGCGAGCGCGGGGATCACTTCTACGTCATCGTCCACGGCTCGATCGAGCTGCGGAAGGCCACGGGAGACGGCTTCAAGAAGCTGGCCGTGCTGCGCGCCGGCCAGGCCTTCGGCGAGATGGCGCTGCTGAACCAGACGCCGCGCTCCGCCTCCGCGCTGGCGGTGGAGGACACGTACCTGCTGTCGGTGTCGCGAGCCGCGTTCAG
Source organism: uncultured Gemmatimonadales bacterium (assembly GCA_937982605.1). Lineage (GTDB taxonomy): Bacteria > Gemmatimonadota > Gemmatimonadetes > Longimicrobiales > Gaopeijiaceae > UBA2589. Next base: position 11,429 of record CALJLC010000232.1, read on the forward strand.
CCGGCTCCTCGGCGGCGACACGCTCTCGGTACGACTCCTCAAGAACCTTTCGAAGGCGCTCTGGGCCACCTCGGTCCGGCTCGCGAACCAGCAGGCGCGGACCACCGGCGGCGGCAACGACACCGGCCACGAGACGCTGGCCGAGTTCAACCGCCTCCTGAGGGCGCGCCTCCTTCCGAGGGTGACGCCGCGGGTGAGCGGCTACGACATCGGGGCGTCGACGCTGGCGCCCCGGCAGGGGCCCGGCCGCACGGCGTGGGACTGGTTCGTGCTGGCCGACGGCCGGCCCGCGTTCGTGATCACCAAGGCCGCGCGCGGGGACCTCTTCGCGGCCCAGCGACTCGGTGCCGTGCGCATGCTGATGCGCAGCGCGGCCTCCGAGCCGCACGCCTCCCTCGGCTCGTTCCTCTCCCGGGTGAACCGGGGCCTGCGGGCCGGGTGGATCGAAGGGCTCTCGGGGAGCGTGCTCGTCGGGCTGGTGGCGCTCGCGGACGGGGCCGCGGAGTGGGTCGAGGCCGGTCCGGTGACCGGCGTCGTGGCGCGCGTGCGCGGCCCGGCCGAGGATCTGAGCGTCCACGCTCCTCCCCTCGGCGAGGACGTGGATCACCCCTACGAGTCGATCACCGTGGTCCTCAACGACGGTGACCGGATCGTCGCGTTCACGGACACCCACCGGCACGCGACGTCGTCGGTCTCGGCGGTGCTCTCGGAAGTGCGGGACGGGAGCTCGCGCGACGCCCTGGACAAGCTGCTCGGCCGCCTCGAGCCGGTCGGCGTGGCGGGCACCGACGACTCGGACGTGAGCGCGATCGTGACCACGCGGATGACCCCTCCGCGGATCAACCCGCTCTGACGGGGTACCTCACCGTCCCGCGCGACACGAAACTCCACGAAGGAATCCGATGGCGGTCACCGAGAAGGACATCCAGAAGGCGCTGAAGGGCGTGAAGGACCCGGAGCTGGGGCTCGACCTGGTGGTCCTGGGTCTCATCTACGACGTCGAGATCGACGACGACGCCCACGTCCACGCGATCATCTCCCTCACCTCGCCGATGTGTCCGGTGGCGGGGCAGATCGTCGAGGACGTCAAGCAGACGATCGAGGACGGGGAGGGCGTCTCGAGCGCGGAGGTGGAGCTCACATTCGATAAGACGTGGACCCCCGAGCGCATCAGCCCACTGGTGCGGGCTTCGCTCGGTCTCTGAGGCGCGATACATTACACATTGACGTCCGTCGTGGCAGAATTGTCATACGAGAGGGAGCCATGAGCCCGTTCACCGAAGACGAGCTGAAGCAGAAGGTCCACGAGGGGTACATGGTCGAAGGCCCCGACGACATGACCGAAGGGTATCGCAAGGCCCTGCGCGTGCAGCTCACCGTGCAGGCGGACACCGAGCTCATGAGCGCCCCGTCGTACTGGATGGCCGCCCGCTACGCCCCGTCGACGAACACCCAGGTGAGCGCGCACGCCATCATCCAGGACGAGCTCGCGCACGCCAACATCGCCTACCGGCTGCTGGAGGACATCGGCGAGTCGAAGGAGCAGCTCGTGTACGGGCGCCAGCCGCACGAGTTCAAGCATCCCTACGGCTTCGATCAGCCGCTCGACAACTGGGCCGATCTCGTCGTGGCGAACGGCTTTTTCGACCGGGCCGGCATCACGCTGCTCTCGGACGTCTACCAGAACACGTCGTACGCGCCGCTCAAGCGGGCGCTGGTGAAGATCGACATGGAAGAGACCTTCCACCTGCGCCACGGCGAGGTGTGGATGCGACGCCTCTCCAAGGCCGGCGGGGAGGCCCGCGAGCTGCTGCAGCGCTCCGTCGACTGGATGTTCCCCATGACCATCGAGTGGTTCGGCCTGCCCGACGACCTCAAGCGGCACTCGGGGCAGCTCGACTACAAGCTCAAGGGTCTGAGCAACGACCAGCTCCGCCAGGTGTGGATGTCGTCGACCGTCCCGCTCTGCGAGGAGCTCGGCCTCGAGGCGCCCGCGCACTGGGACGAGGAGAAGCAGGAGTACGCGCTCGACTATCCCTTCCCCTGTCAGTACGACGCCGGGGAGAAGCGGTGGCTCTTCGACGAGGGCGAGATCACCTGGGACGACGTCTTCGAGCGCTGGAAGGGTCGGGGGCCGATGAACGAGATCTACGTCGAATCCGTGCAGCGCTCCCGCTCGGACGTGGCGCGCTGGTTCGAGGCCCGGGCCGCGGCGTGAGCGCTCCGGCGCTTCCGGTGGTGGGTCGGCGGCTCGACACGGGCCTGCCCACGCACGTCTCGGTCCACAAGAGCGGCGGGCGCGACCTGTGGTCCGACCCGCTGGAGTCCCCGCCCGAGGATTTCGTGCGGGCCACGTGGGACGCGCTGGGCGAAGTGCTGGACCCGGAGATCCCGATCTCCCTGCCCGAGCTCGGGCTCATCTACGGCGTGGAGTTCGAGGACGGCGTCGCGACGGTGCGGCTCACCTACACGGCCACCGCGTGCCCGTGCATGGAGTTCATCCGTGAGGACATCACGGACCGCCTCCTCTCGGAGTCGTGGATCGACTCCGTGCGCCTGGTCGAGGTGTGGGATCCCCCGTGGACGAGCGACCGGATCACCCCCGAAGGCCGGGAGAAGCTGCGCCGGCTGGGGGTGAGCGCCTGATGAACTTCTGACCGAAGCCCCGATGCGAGAAATCACCTACGAAGTCTTCGCCCGGAAGGACCGGGGCGACCCGCTGGTCCACATCGGCTACATCGACGCCTTCGACGACGAGACCGCCAAGGTGTACGCCTGGAAGACGTACGACGAGGAGCGGTGGTTCGAGATGTGCGTCGTGCAGCGGGAGGCGATCGTTCCCGTGACGGACGGAGAAGGCCTCTTCGCCCAGCTCCGGAGGGCCCACGGATGAGCGCCTTCCTCGACCTCGCCGGGCTGGACGATCGCCAGGAGGCCGCGCTGGAGCGGCTCATCCTGACGCTCGCCGACTCCAAGCGCCTCATGGGGATCCGCTACTCGGACTGGCTCCTCGGCGCTCCGTCGATCGAGACGGGGATCTCCGCCTCCTCGATGGCGCAGGACGAGTGGGGGCACGCGCGCCTGCTCTACGCCATGCTCAAGGAGCTGGGCAGGGATCCGGTCCCCGTGGAGCACGACCGACCGGCCGGGGAATACGCCTCCGTGGCGGCGCTCGACGAGGAGGCCCCCGACTGGGCCGCGCTCGTGGCCACCATGGTGCTCGCCGACGGCGCGATCACCTCGATGCTGCGCTCCTTCGCCTCCGGGACCTTCGAGTCGGCGAGCAATCGCGTACCGAAGATGCTCGCCGAGGAGGAGTTCCACGCGAGCCTCGGCGCCGCCTGGTTCCGTCGCCTCGCCGAGACCGAGGGGGAGGCCCGCAACCTCCTGCTGGCGGCGGCCAACGCCATGCTGCCGGGGCTGGTCGCCTGGGTCGGCGCCGACGACGCGTCGGCGCGCCTCATGGTCGACGCGGGCGTGATCGGCCCGGCGGAGGACCGGCTGGCCGATTTCCGGGACTCCGTGCGCGATCTGCTCGCGCTGCTCGACGTCGACGTGGACGCCGTCCCGGCCGACGGCGAGTGGGACGCGGCACGGGGCCGGACCCCGGGTCACCCCGGCGAAGAGGCGGTCGAGCGCGCGCGGGGTGATCGCAACCGCGCGCTCTTCGTCGAATAGCCGCCGTGGGCCGGGTCAGACCCCCCTTCCGCGGCACGGTCGGTGCCGGACCCCGGGGCTCGTCGTACGATGCCGCCCGACGGCTCGAGGAGGCGCCGGACCGGCTCCCGGTCTCTCCGGCGTGCCCGTTCTGCGCCGGCGAGGAGACCGAGCTCATGAACGCGTGCGGCTCGCACGCGTCGGTGAGCACCTACTGGTGCCGGGCGTGCGGAAGCCCCTTCGAGCTCATGAAGTGGAGGGGTGGCTGACCGCCTCGCCGTCAGGCGGCCGCCGCACCGGGTCGGGTCAGGCCTCGACCAGCTCCACTTCCTCGAGGAAGTCCTTCAGCGGGTTCGCCACGGCGATCGCCCGCTCGCGGATCGCTTCGGTCGTGCTCTCGCGCACGATTCCGCCCAGCAGGTGGCGCGAGACCGCCTGACCGAGCCGGTCGTCCGACTCGGCCGCCGCCTGATGGTACTCCGCGTATCGGGCGCTGACGCGCTGCTCGAAGAGAGGCAGCTGCGACTTCGGCGTCCCGTTCTCGACCATGTCGTGGAAGACCGCGGAGTGGAGCGCGTCGAGGCCCGCACGGATGCGCGTGTCCGGGGCCCGCCCGTGGAATGCGAGCTGGGCTCCCCGCGTATGTGCCCACATGAAGAAGATCAGCGCTTCCTCGGCTGTGCGAAGCGCGGTACCATCGTCGTCATCAAGGGTATCCCCGTCGAGGACCGGCGTCTCGACATCCTCTTCGGAGATGAAGTCGGTGAAGCTCTCCCAGACAAGCCGGGCGAGGCTGTCTCCCAGCTCGTCGGGAGTCATCGTCTGAGGTGCGCGGAACTCGCGCACGTCGTCGGTCAGCGTGCTATGCACGGTGCCATCCTTCCGTAACATTTGTTTTCGGGTATCCACAATTCGGCGGATGAGCCCCACAGTGTCAAGATTAAAGATTCAGTGCCCCCCGCGCACCGCCACCCGTCTGACGATCCTGGCGTGGCTGCTGGCGGCGGGTGCCTGTTACTCGGCAAGCGTCACGCCGATCCCCGATCCCCGGCCGATCGTCATCCACTCCGGCGCCCGGATCCGGGCCGAGCGGGAGGAGATGCAGGCGGTCAACGACTGGCTGACCCGGGCGCAGCAGGTCATCCAGGAAGATCCCTCGTTCCTCGTGGTCAGCTCCTCGACGCTGAACGAGGTCTTTCCCTGGGAGAACTTCTACGCGGACCGGGACTCGGCCAACGTGAGCGTGCCCCTGGGCGCATCGGATGGCCAGCTCGTCTATCAGGTGTACGCCTTCTTCCACATCATGGCCGAGCGCGGGGACCTGGCCGAATGGGTGCCCGAGGCGGAGGACGCCGTCGGCTTCGAGCTCGAGCGGGCGATCCTCTCGCGCGCCGCCGACGCCTGGGTCCTCGGCCGGACCGTCTTCGACACCCAGCCCTTCGGCCCGCTCGACGAGCTGGCGTGGGCCAAGACCGACGGCTACCTGGACGCCTTCATCTTCACGGCGCGTCCGAACGAGTTCGCGGCGAGCCGGGCCGAGTGGGCCCGCTCCGACCCCGACGCCGCCGAAAATTACCGAGACTGGTTTCTCGAGACGTTCAATCGGGAGCCCCCCGGCATCCGAACCAATTGAGGCAGCCGCGAAGAATGCGGTCTCGCTCCCATGAGGAGTCGTGAGTCGCGCTCGTCCCAAGGCGCAAGGAGGAAGGCGTAGCAGCGCTACGTCGACGACGAAGCAACGCCGGGAGGAGCGATGAATCGCGACTCCTGCCTCAGTTCCCGGCCCTCAACGCCTCATAGACGATGGGGCGCATGAGGCGGTCCAGCGGCGTGGCGAAGGTGGGCAGGAGCTGCGTCCAGCCGAAGACGACGAGGTCGTCGTCAGGGTCGATCCAGAAGTAGGTGTTGGCCATGCCGAGCCAGAAGAAGTTGCCGGCCTGATCCGTCATCCCGACCGCGAAGCCGAGGCCG
>CALJLC010000233.1 GCA_937982605.1 uncultured Gemmatimonadales bacterium
GCAGCCCGGCCGACCTGCGGATAGTAAGCGGATGTACGTGTCCGCCCATGACCACGTCGACGCCCATCCGCGCGAACTGCGTCGCGAGCCGTTCCGCGCCCGGGAGCGGACGGCTCCCCTCACCGCTCGGCACCGGCACGAAGTGGTGGTGGACGACGAGGACCCGTACATCGCCACCGGGCGCGGCCTCGAAGGCGGTGCGCGCGAAGTCGACCTGCCGGGGCCCGATACGGCCGTTCACGATGGCCCGCCGCGGCGCCGCCGAGTTGAGCGCCACGAAGGTGGCGCCCGGCACCCGGCGCACCGAGTCGAGCTCCTCACCGGCGAAGGTCCGCCAGTTCCGGAAGGGCGCGGCCAGCCGCTCCCAGACGCGGTACAGCGGGACGTCGTGGTTGCCCGGCGTGAGCACGAGTGGCGTCGAGCCGAGCCGGTCCAGGACGGAGCGGGCGAGCGCGAACTCCCGGACCTTGGCCCGCTGGGTGAGGTCCCCCGACGCCACGACGACGTCGGGCGCGATCCGGTCGGCCAACCGGAGCATCGCCTCGGCGGCCTCCGGCAGGAACGGAGACCCGCACTGGAGATCCGATACGTGCAGGACGGTCAGCGGCGCCATGCTCACGCCGCCTCGGCCGAGGCCCCCGCGCCCCTCGACTTCATGAGCCCGACCACTCCGAACGCCACGATGGCGAGGCTGATGACCTGCGCGAGCGTGAGGACGCCGAAGAAGCGGTCGTCCTTGGCGCGCAGGAACTCGACCAGGAAGCGCTCGATGCCGGCCAGCACCAGCCAGAGGAGGAAGAGCCACCCCTTCCGGTGCCCGTGATCGCGCATCCTCCAGAGCACGAAGAAGATCAGGGTGCTCATCCCGACCTCGTAGAGCTGCGTCGGGTGCACCGGGACCACCTGGCCGTACTTCTCGACGAGCGCCGGGTCGACGGTGATTCCGAACATCTGCTCGATGTTCTGGACCGTCGTCGCGGGCGTGCCGCGCGGGAAGCGGACGCCGAAGACCGAGTCCGTGGGTCGACCCCAGTCGTCACCCACCATGAAGCATCCGACACGTCCCACCGCATAGGCGAGCGCGAGCGCGGGCGCCATCAGGTCCGCCACCGACGGAACGTGCATCTCCTGCCGTCGGATCTCCCAGATCACGAGCGCCGTCGCCAGCAGGAAGCCCCCGTACCAGACGAGACCGCCGCGGGCGAAGATCATGCCGACCGGGTCCCGGACGAGGTCGCCCCAGTTCAGCAGGATGTAGTAGCCCTTCGCCCCGACGATCCCGCCGATGACGGCCATGAAGACGAAGTCCCACGCCTTCTCGGGATCCTCTCCGACTCGGCGTAGCTCGGCGCGCAGCACGTACCCCGCCGTCAGGAAGGAGAGCAGCATGAAGACGCCGAACGACGTCACGGGCTGCCCGCCCAGCAGCGGGATCCAGTCGGGGAATTCGAAGAAGATCGGATACATGGCCCTCAAGCTCGCGCCATGGCGGTCCGGTCGGAACTGTCGAGCCCCGGGAACGGGAGCCGCGCGGACGCCGACGTGTCGAGTCCACCGAGGTCACCCCGCTCGAAGCGGAAGCGCGCCGCACGTGCCACCATGGCCCCGTTGTCCAGGGAGAGGCGCGGCGATGCATGGAAGACGCGTCCGGCGGGATCGAAGCCCGACAGCCTTCGGCGCATCTCCTCGCGCAACGGTCCGTTCGCGCTCACCCCGCCGCCCAGAACGACCCGGGCGCACCCGGTCTGTTCCACGGCGCGCATCGTCTTCGAGACGAGCACGTCGACGGCCGCGTCCTGGAAGGCGGCGGCCACATGGGGGACCTCGGCGTCGAGCGCGGCCTCACCTCGACCCCGGACGATCGACTCTCGGAGGTCCACCACCGCGGTCTTGAGCCCGCTGAAGGAGAAGTCCCAGTAGTCGTCGGCTTCGGGGGTCTGACCGCCGTGCAGCATCGGGCGGGGGAGTCGGTGTCGAGCGGGGTCACCCTGCTCCGCCGCCCGCTGCACCGCGGGTCCACCCGGATAGGGGAGACCGAGGAGCTTGGCCACCTTGTCGAAGGCTTCGCCCGCCGCGTCGTCCCGCGTCGCTCCCAGGAGCTCGTAGGAGCCCCACGCCGAGGCGTACAGGAGCAGCGTGTGTCCGCCGGACACGAGCAGCGCCACGAAGGGCGGCTCCGCGTCGGCGTCTTCGAGCGACGGCGCGAAGAGGTGGGCCTCCATGTGGTGGACCGGCACGAGCGGCCGGCCGAGGCCGTACGCGACCGCCTTCGTCCAGCAGACCCCGACCAGGAGGGCCCCGATGAGGCCCGGACCGGCGGTGACGCCGAAGACGTCGATGTCCGCGAGCTCCACCTCGGCCCGCCGGAGCGTCTCGGAGACGACGGCGTCGATCTTCTGCAGGTGCGCCCGCGCCGCGAGCTCGGGCACGACCCCGCCGTACACGGCGTGGACGTCCTGGGACAGGATCACGTGACCGAGGATGCGGTGGTCGGGCGAGAGGACCGCGGCGGAGGTCTCGTCACACGAGGTCTCGAGCCCGAGGACCAGCGGCCCGTCCGACGCGCCGCTCACCGCGGCTCCTCGGGCCGGTCCCGCGGCGGGTCGCCGAGCTCGTCGGCCGCCCGACGGACCCGGACCCGCTCCACGGCCGCAACCGCCGTGACCAGCGCCGGGACGCCTTCGACCCGCACCGGCACCACCCGCTCCTCGCCGGGCGTCATGCCGCGCAGCACCTCCGGCGGGACGCGCGCGCGCAGACGCGCCGCGTCGAAGGCGGTCACGAGCGTGCGTGCGCCGTAGAGTCGGACGTCGATGCTCGTCGGCTCGACGACGACGGGGTCCTGGCCGGGGCCCACCTCGGCCTCGATCGCCACGTCCAGCACCCGCTCCACGAGCTCTTCGACGCGGATGCCCAGCGTGGCCAGCGGGGGCACGACCGACGATCCGAGAAGGCCCGCGGTGTCCACGGCCACGGTGAACGCACCGGAGCGCTGGACGCCGGAGAGGTCGAAGGGCATGAGCGGGAGCGAGTCCAGCCCGGTGAGCCGGCTCTCCGGTCCGCGCACGCGGACGAGCATCGGGCTGACCTCGATGTCGGCGGCCAGCGCGAGCTGGTTGCCCACGTCGCCCGCCAGCCTGGGCGCCACCGGTACGAGCCGCGTCACGGCGGGCTCGAACGCGAGCCGGACCGTCGACGGGGAAACCGACTCGACGGTGAGTCCCGAGCGCTGACCGAGCTGCACCCACTCCCGGCGCAACGTGATGGTGGTGTCCCGGGAGCCGACGGTGGCGACCGGAATGCGGACGCTGGCGCCCTCACGGGCCAGGCGGATGATCTCCCGCGCCGGACCCGTCAGCCGCAGCTCGACCATCGCGGGCGAGGGCGATCCCGAAGTGGTCCACGCGGTGTCGGCGATCTGCACCCGCACCGGCACCGACGGGAGCGCCTCCTGGTTCGTGGGCTCCGTCTGTACGAGCGCCCACAGGAAGACCGACAGGCCCAGAGCCGAGAGCTTCAAGCGCCAGTTCCGGACCAGCGCCTGAGTGAGGCTCGCCATGCCGCCCCCCCTACTGCGCCGAGAGCAGCCGGCGGATGAGGCCCTCGTTGACCTCGTCGTCCCACTCCGTAGGCCCCGCGACCTTCTTGTAGATGATCCCGTCCTTGCCGACGACGAAGCTCTCCGGGACACCGGTCGTCTGGTAGAGCCGCTGGATCGACCCCTGGGGGTCGTGCAGGATCCGGAAGGTGAGGCCGAGCTCCGACGTGAACTTCTCGAGGTCGCCGCCCGCGCGTCCGAAGGCGTCGGACTGGCCGAAGGGCGCGTCGATGCTGACCGCCAGGATCTCGAAGTCCGGATCGTCGACCGACTCGTAGAGCCGCTGCATCGAGGGCATCTCGACGACGCACGGCGCGCACCAGGTGGCCCAGACGTTGACGAGCACGACCTTCCGGCCGCGGAAGTCGGAGAGGCTGACCTCACCCCCCTCGATCGAGGCGTACGAGAAGTCGGGCGCGTCGGTCCCGGTGATCACCGGCCGGTAGCTCTCGCGCCCCGCCCACGCGACGCCGACGACCGTCAGGACGCCGACGATGGCCCAGAAATAGGGGGAGCGGATGAACGAGCGCCTCATGTCGAGATCCTACGGGGGGCCAGGGTCATTGTTCCCGCCCGAGGCCGCGTCTTCCGACTTTCAGGCGGACCCCGCTTCCGCGCTCCAGCTCGGTGTCGGCCGCGGGCTGCTGCTCCACCACGATCCCCTGGTCGCGGCCGAAGCGAAAGACCTCCTCCACGTCGGCCACGACGAGGCCGAGGGAGTCCAGCAGCGCCTCGGCCTCCCGCTGCTCCAGTCCGAGGACCAGAGGCATGGTCACCACGGGCGGGCCGGTGCTCACCACCACGCGCACCTCCGCCGGCAGCGCCACCACGCTGTCGGGCGGCGGCGAGACCCGTACGACCCGGCCTCGCGGCTCCTCGGACTCCGCCGACGCGAACTCGACGACGAAGCCGCTCGTCTCGAGAATGACCCGGGCACGCTCCCGGTCGAGCCGCCGCACGTCGGGAACGGCGCGCATCTGCGGGCCCTGGCTGACCGTCACGGTCACCGCCCGCGCCGGGGACGAGACCTGCCCCGGGAGCGGCGACTGCCCGAGCACGATCCCGGCCGCGACGCTCGGGTGCTGGAGCGAATCGACCTCGCCCAGGTCGAGGCCGGCGCCGGCGAGACGCTCCCGGGCGCTGGCGACCCCGAGGCCGCGCAGGTCGGGCACCTCGAAGAGGTCGCCCGGCGGCGGAGGCGCAGGAAAGACGATTCGCGTCGCGACGGTGTAGCCGAAGAACCAGCCCACGAGACAGAGCCCGGCGACGGCGAGCGTGAGGTCGCGGAGGCTCAGGCGACCCACCCGCGCGATGCCGCGCGGGCCGCGCTCCGGAGCCGATCCACTCCCACGCCATCCACCGGCGGAGCCGCCCTCGGACGAACCCCCGCTGCCGGAAGCGCCCGCCTCGGGTGCGCCCGGCTCGGCAGCGCCCGGCTCGGCGCCGGGCCGGTCCGGCTGATCCGAGCGTCGTCGCCGCTTCCGGCTGCGCCCGAGGGAATCGCCGAGCTTCATGCCGCCCTCCGCAGCCGAGCCGCGAACGCCCCGTCGAAGCCGTGCTCGTGCGGGGTGACCGAGAGCCGACCCGTCGTCGTCACGACGTCGTCGGGGGCGGGCCCGGTCGTCTCGACGATATCGTCAGGGTGGTCCGTGAGGAAGGCCCGCACCCGTTCCTCGTTCTCTTCCGGCTCGAGCGTGCACGTCGAGTAGACGAGCAGCCCGCCGGGTCGGACGATCGGAGCGGCCGCGTCGAGCATGCGCGCCTGCACGTCGGCGAGCGCGGCGACCCGCTCGGGCGTGAGCCGCCACCGCGCGTCGGGATTTCGCGCCAGCGTGCCGGTCCCGGTGCACGGCAGGTCGAGGAGCACCGCGTCCGCCGAGCGGAGCGGTGGGCGGGTCGCGTCCGCCACCACGAACGCCACCGGCCGGCCGGCACGCCGGGCGTTCTCTCTCATGACGTGGATACGCGACTCCGAACGATCGGCTGCGAGGATCCTCAGCGGGCAGGCGCGCAGCGCGAGCGACTTCCCGCCGGGCGCCGCACAAAGATCTGCAACCATCGTGCCCGACGGAACATCCGCGTACGCCGCGACCAGATTCGCCGCAGGGTCCTGCACGATCGACGGCGCGGTCAGCTCGAGTGCTCGAACCACGTCGCTCGAGGTGCCCAGCCGGATGCAGCGGGTCCCCGCACCGACCTCGCGGGCGTCGACGCCGGCGTCGCCGAGCCGCTCGAGCGCGACGTCGACGTCCAGCTCCAGCGGGACGAGGTACACCGGAGGGCGGGTGTTGCCGGCCTCGACCAGCCGACGGACGTCGTCGAAGGGCCAGCGAGCGAGCCAGCGCTCGACGAGCCAGCGCGGATGCGAGCCCCACGTCGAGAGGAAGCCCGCCGGATCGGAGTCCGCGGAGGGAAATCGCTCGAGACCGTCGCCCGCGTCGGCGACCCGCCGGAGCACGGCGTTGACGAAGCCGGTCGCCCGCGCACCCGACCGGGACCGGGCGAGCTCCACGGTGGCCGAGACCGCGGCGTACGTCGGCACGCCGCCGAGGTAGAGGAGCTGATACGCTCCGAGGCGCAGCACCTCGCGCAGCGTCGGCTCCACGGATTCGAGCCCGCGCCGCACGTGCGGCGCCAGCAGGTGCCCCACACGACCGCGCATCCGTGTCGTACACCAGGCGAGCTCGTGCGCGAAGGAGCGGTCGCGTGGGTCGAGCGCACGCGCCTCGTCCGCGAAGGCCCGATCGAGACGCCGACCCCGCTCCGCCGCCAGGCGCACGTCCAGGGCCGCGGCGCGGCCGGCGCCTTCCCCGCTCAGTCGAGCATTCCCGTCGTCGGCGACGACGGTACCGCGATCTCCCGGGACGGCATCCGCCCGGCCAGGAAGGCGAGCCGTCCCGCCACGATCGCGTGCTTCATGGCGTGGGACATGCGGATCGGGTCGTCCGCCGCGGCGAGGGCCGTGTTCATGAGCACGCCGTCGACGCCCTGCTCCATGGTGATGCACGCGTCGGACGCCGTGCCCACGCCCGCGTCGACGATGACGGGCACCTCGAGCCGGCGCTTGATCTCGCGGATGAAGTACGGGTTGACCACCCCGAGCCCGCTCCCGATAGGGCTCGCCAGGGGCATCACCGCCACGCAGCCGGCGTCCTCCAGGCGGAGCGCGGTGATGAGGTCGTCGTTGGTGTACGCCATGACCTTGAAGCCCTCGTCGGACAGCGTGCGCGCGGCCTCGAGCGTCGCGTGCACGTCCGGCAGGAGGGTGCGCTCGTCTCCGATCACCTCGAGCTTCACGAAGTCGTTGAAGCCCGCCGCCCGCGCGAGCCGGGCGTAGCGCACCGCGTCCTCGGCGGTGTAGCACCCGGCGGTGTTGGCCAGCAGGAAGAACTCGTCGGGATCGAGGTGGTGCAGGATCCCCTCCTCCCTGGAGCGGTCGAGGTCGACACGCCGGACAGCCACCGTCACCATCTCGGCCCCGGACGCGCGAATGGCATCGACCATGACCCGGTTGGTGGCGTACTTGCCGGTCCCCACGATCAGGCGGGAGGTGAATTCGACGCCCCCGATGACCAGGGGTCCGTCCAGGGCGCGCGCTTCCTCGAGCGTAGCGTTCGACATGCTCTAGCCTCCTCCCACGAAGTGCACCAGCTCGATGGCGTCGCCCTCGGAGACGTCCACGCCGCCGTAGCTGTCCCGCTCCAGGATCTCCCGATTCAGCTCGACCACCACCGCACCCGGCTGGAGCTCGAGCTCCTCGAGAAGGGCGCGCACCGTCAGGCCGCGGGAAACCTCCCGCTCCTTGCCGTTGAGCTGCACGCGGATCGTGCCCGCTTCGTTCACCGTCGTCCGTCCTTTTCGTTTCCCGGCCGGGTCAGTCGCGTCCGCGCTGCGCCGCCCGGTCCTCCAGGGCCTCAATGTACTCCCGCACCGCCCCGGCGGGATCCGGGCGGTCCCAGATCCCGCGGATGGCGGCGACGCCGTGCGCTCCCGCCTTCCGAAGCGAGCCCACCCGGTCGGGTCGAACCCCGCCGATGGCGACGACCGGGACCTGCCCGGCGGCCGCCACCGCCGACGCAACCCACTTCACGCCGCGCCCGGCGACCCCCGGGTGCGAGGGCGTCGGGAATACCGTACCCGCGAAGATCCACTCTGCGCCCTGCGCCCGCGCCGCCTCGGCGTCGTCGACCGAGTGACAGGAGACTCCCACGCGGGCCGAGTCGCCGAGGAGGGCGCGACCGGCGGCGAGGTCGAGCGATCGGCCACCGAGGTGGACCGCCGTGATCCCGTGCGCCAGAGCCACGTCGAGCCGATCGTTCACCACCAGGAGCGCACCCGCTCCGGACGAGGGGTCGCGGAGGAGTCCGGCCAGCTCGTGCAGCCGGCTTCCCGAAGTGCGCGGCCCTCTCAGGTGCAGGGCGATTCCCGCGCCCCCCTCCCGGACCACGGCCAGCGCGCGGTCGGGCCAGTCCGCGGCGCCGAGGACGTCGTCGTCCGTGACGACGTGAAGGCGCGGGAGGGGCCGGGCCGGGCCGGAGTCCCTCACGCGAAGCGGCGGCCGGCCTCGACCCCGCGCCCGTGGATCCAGTCGGCCGTCCTCATGCGTCGCTTCCCCGGTGGCTGGACCTCCCGGAACGCGACCGCGCCGTCGCCGGTCAGGACCAGCAGCCCCTCGTCGGGCTCGGCGAGAACGACCTCTCCGGGGTCGGGAGCCGGCCGCCCCGCGCCCGACCGGCCGGGGCGCCGGGGGCCGCCGTTGGACTGCGGGCCGTCGGCGCCGAGGGCGGCCACGTCCCGCGCGCTCCACACCGACGGCCGGAAGAGCTTCACGGGGTCGTCGTCGAGCATCGTCCACGCACCCGGAACGGGGTCCATCCCGCGCACGTGCGCGGCGACCTCGGGGGCGGCGCGGGTCCAGTCGATCCGTGCCACTTCGCGGCTCACCTTCGGCGCGA
>CALJLC010000234.1 GCA_937982605.1 uncultured Gemmatimonadales bacterium
GGGACGGGACGATGAGGAAGTGGATTCGGGAGCTGCGGCTCGCCGCGCGCTCGCTGGGCCGGACGCCGGGCTTCACCGCCACCGCGGTGGTCATGCTCGGACTCGGTGTCGGTGCCAACGTCGGCATCTTCTCGATCGTCGACGCGGTGCTCCTCGAGCCGCTGCCCTTCGAGGACCCCGACCGGCTGGTGTACATCGGCGGATCGGCACCCGGCACCGACCTGCCGGAGGAGTTCGCCGGCTCGAGCGAGTCGCTCTTCGACTACCGGGAGCAGACCGACCTGCTCGAGGACGTGGCCACCTACAACGTCTTCACCGCGAGCCTGCGCGTTGAGGACCGGGTCGAGCGGGTGCTCTCGTCGATGCCGTCGCTCTCGCTCTTCTCCACGCTCGGCGTCGAGCCGATCCTCGGTCGGCTACCCACGCAGGAGGAGGGGGAGTCCGCCGCGCTGATCAGCTACGCCACCTGGGTGGAGTGGTTCGGGTCCGACCCTTCGGTGCTGGGAAGGACGTACGAGATCATCGAGCGGCCGCGCACGATCGTGGGCGTCATGGGACCGGACTTCACCTTCCCCTGGGAGGGGACGATGGTCTGGGTCCCGAGCTACCGGCGCCCGGAGGGGCTCACCCCCGGACAGTTCGGCGGCGTTCCGCTCGTGGCGCGGCTCGCTCCCGGCGTGGACGAGGCCCAGGTCGTGGAGCGTCTGACCGCCGTAGCCCGCCGGATGCCCGAGCGGTGGGGGGGATCGGCCGAGTACGCGCGCATCATGGAGCGCTACCGGCCGGTGGTGCGTCCGCTCAAGGAGGAGCTGGTGGGCGGGGCCCGCGCGCCGGTCCTCGTGCTCTTCGGCGCGGTGGTCATCGTCCTCGCCATCGCCTGCGCCAACGTGACCAACCTGCTCTTCGTGCGCTCGGAGAGCCGTCTGCGCGACTTCGCCATCCGCCAGGCGATCGGGGCCGGCAGGAAGGAGCTCGTCCGGGCGCAGATGGCCGAGGCGGTGCTCATCGCCGTCGGCGCGGGCGCGATCGCGGTGCCTCTGGCCGCGCTGGCGCTCCCGGGCTTCGTCGCCTCCACGCCCGGATCCGTCACCGGCATGTCGGACGCCGCCATCGATGCGTCCACGCTCGGGTTCGCGGTCGCGCTCTGCATGCTGACCGCTCTGGGATGCGGGATCGGACCGGCCGTCCGGGTGACGCGGCAGGCTACGGAACGGCTGCGGGACGGCCAGCGTGGCAGCTCCGTCGCCGGGGGATGGACCCGCGACGGCCTCGTGGTGGCCCAGACGGCGCTCGCGCTCGTCCTGCTCGTCGGGTCGGGCCTTCTGCTCCGGAGCTGGCAGGAGCTCCGATCGGTCGACCCCGGCTACGACACCGAAGACCTCCTCACCTTCCAGTTCGCGCCCGGTGAGGCGGAAGGTCTCGTCGGTCCCGAGGTGCTCGCGCGCTTCCACCTCGACTTCATGGAGCGCCTCCGGGCGCTTCCGGGGGTCGAGACGGTCGGGCTGGTGGAGAACGTTCCGCTCGACGAGAGCGTCGGGAGCGTTCGGCTCCGTCGAGAGTCGGACGTGGGCGAGGACGACGAGGGCCCGCTGGTGGGACGGACGTGGACCGCCGGGGACTACTTCGAGGCGATGGGCATCGAGCTGCTCAGGGGTCGGACCTTCGCCGACTCGGACCACACGACGGAGCTCGGAAACGCGATCGTCAGCTCCTCCGCGGCGGCGCAGCTGTGGCCCGGTGAGGAGGCGATCGGCCAGCGTTTCCGCTGGCCCGGGCGCGACGAGTGGTACACCGTCGTCGGGGTCGTCGAGGATGTCATGCAGTACAGCCTGCGCGACCGGCCGCAGCCGCTGGTGTACTTCTCCCTCGTGAGCCCCACGCCCGACTTCTGGCAGTTCAGCTCGCCGGGCTACGTCGTTCGGAGCGAGCGGGCGTCGGAGCTCGTGCCCGAGGTCCGCGAGCTCATCCGGGAGGTCACCCCGAGCGCGCCGATGTACCGCGTATACACGCTGGAGGAGCTCGTTTCCGGTTCCATGGTCACGCTGTCGTTCACCATGACGACGCTCGCCGTGGCGGCGCTCCTCGCGCTCCTGCTCGGGCTGGTCGGCCTCTACGGGATTCTCTCCGTCGCCGTGGCGCAACGCACCCGCGAG
>CALJLC010000235.1 GCA_937982605.1 uncultured Gemmatimonadales bacterium
CCGAGGGAGACGAGAACCGGTGGATCTACTCCGACGGGATCATGCCGTACATCGTGGTGGTCGTCGACGAGCTCGCCGATCTCATGATGACCGTGCAGTCGGAGGTGGAGAAGCCGCTGACTCAGCTCGCCCAGAAGGCGCGAGCCATCGGCATCCACCTCATCGTGGCGACCCAGCGTCCTTCGGTGAACGTCATCACCGGGCTCATCAAGGCGAACTTCCCGACCCGGATCGCCTTCCGGGTGGCGTCGAAGACCGACTCCCGGACGATCCTGGATCAGAACGGCGCGGACGCCCTGCTCGGCAACGGCGACATGCTCTTCCTGCCTCCGGGCGGCAGCGTCCCGGTGCGCATCCAGGGCGCGTACCTCCCGACGGAGGACACGGAGCGTCTGATGGGGTGGTACGTCGAGCTGCTGGAGCGCCACGCGGAGGAGCGCGGCGAGCCGCCGATGACCGAGGACGAGTCGGACATCCTCGAGGAGGTCCGCGGGGCGGAGCTCGTCGACGCCGACACGGTGGCGGAGGAGATCCGGGGCGACTGGGACGAGCTCTTCCGGGCCGCGGCCGAGGTGTGCATCCAGAACGGGGGCGGCTCGACCTCCCTCCTGCAGCGACGGCTGAGCATCGGCTACGGCCGCGCCGCCCGGATCGTGGATCAGCTCCACGACGCGGAGGTCCTCGGCCCCTCGGAGGGCTCGAAGGGCAGGGAAGTGCTCATCACCCTCGACGACTTCGACGCGCTGCTGGGGCACGGATTAAGGCGGCCGGACGGCTCGTGCGCTCCGCGCTCGCGGCGGTGCTCCTGACGGCCGCGCTCCCCGCCCCGGGAGAGGCTCAGAACCGGGGCCTCGACGTCCTGCACGGGGCCGCGGACCGCTACGCCTCGGTCGAGACGATCTGCGCGAGCTTCGCCCAGCACCTCGCGGTGCCGCTGCTCGGCACCGAACGGACCGGACGAGGCCGGCTCTGCCAGGGAGACCCGAACCTCTTCGCCATGCGCTTCGAGGAGCCCGCGGGCGACCTCATCGTCGTCGACGGAGAGCATGCCTGGGTCTACTTCCCCAGCAGCGACGATCGCACCGTGCTTCGCACGAGCGCCGACCGGGCCGCCGGGGGACGCGACTTCCACCGGGAGTTCCTCGTCGACCCCGAGCTCCGCTACGACGTCTCGTACTCGGGCACCGAGGAGATCGCCGGCCGGACCACGCACCGCATCCGCCTGACCCCGGTCCTCCCGTCGTCGTATCGAACGGCGCTCGTCTGGATCGACCAGGGGACCCCGGTGCTCCGCCAGGTGCGGCTCGAGGAGGAGAACGGCAACGTGCGCACCATCACGCTCTCCGACGTCACCTTCGGCGCCGACGCCGGGCCCGGATGGTTCTCTTTCACGCCGCCCGCGGGCGTGCTGGTCATGGAGCGATGACGCGAACCCGGGACCTGCCGGTCTTTCCGGTCTCTCCCGACCCCGTTCGCCCCGGCGTCTCCCCGGACGTCGCTCCGGTACGTCTCGAGATCGAAGCCACCGGAAGCCCCTCCGGGCCCCGGATCGCGCTCGTGACGCTCGGGTGCGACAAGAACACGGTCGACTCCGAGCGGATGATGGCCTCTCTCGTCGGCCACGGGGCACTCGTCTCGTCGGACGTCGACGACGCCGAGGTCGTGATCGTGAACACCTGCGGCTTCATCCAGTCCGCGAAGGAGGAGTCGATCGAGACGATCCTCGACGCCTGCTCGCTGAAGGCCGAGGGCGCACTGAAGGCGGTGATCGCCGTG
>CALJLC010000236.1 GCA_937982605.1 uncultured Gemmatimonadales bacterium
ACGCTACAACTGGGCCGACGACCCGCTCGAGGGCGGCTTCGTCAACTTCCAGCCGATCGATCTCGACGGGCTCCAGGCCGTCGCCGGGATCGCGGTACGCTTCTAGGAGGCACGGCATGCGAAACCGGATCCATCTCCTGACGCTGATCGCCGCCGCAGTCGCGCCGGCCGCCTTCGCCGCCCCGGCTGCGTCGCAGGACGGGGACGCCCGCTGGCTCCCCTTCGTGGGGTGCTGGGAAGCGGTGGGCGCCGAGAACCAGGACGACGCGGCCGCCAACGGCCTGGTCTGCTTCGCCATGGACGGGGACGGCGTGCGGCTCACGAACTTCGTCGACGGCGAGGCCGTCTCGAGCGAGTTGCTCGTGGCCGACGGTCGTAGCCAGCCGGTGAGCGTCGAGGGGTGCGAGGGCACGGAGTCGGTCCGATTCTCGGAGGACGGCCGCCGAGTGTTCACCGCCACCGACTTCACCTGCGGCACCGAGGCGGGCCGCACCGGGACCGGGGTCATGTCGTTCGTGTCGCGGACGCACTGGGTCGACGTGCGCTCCCTCGAGTCGGGGGATGAGCCCGTGTCGTGGTTCCAGGAATACCGGCTGGCCAGCACGGACCGCCTCGCCGAGGAAGGCGTCGACGACCCGGCCGAGGGGCTGGGCATCGCGGTGCGCGGCGCACGGGCCTCCGCGGCCGCGGACCTCGACCTCGACGACGTGATCGAGGCGTCGGCGACGCTCGACGCGACGGCCGTCGAGGCGTGGCTCGTGCTGCGCGGCGACGACTTCTCGCCGTCCGCCGAGGAGCTGGTGCGCCTCGCCGACGCCGGCGTGCCCGACGAGATCATCGATGCGGTGGTCGCGGTCTCTCATCCGGAGCGCTTCGTCGCCTACGCCGACGCGCCGCCGGAGGAGTACGACGCTCCCGTACGCCGCAGCTACCGCGGCTGGATGGCGTACGACCCCTTCTGGGGTCCGCGGTGGGGCCTGGCGACCGGGTGGGGCTGGGGATGGGGATACCGCTACGGCTACGCCCCCGGATGGGGCTATCCGTGGTACGGCGCGGGGTGGGGATACCGGCCGGGCGGATGCTGCTGGTCCGGCCCGATCGTGGTCGAGCCGCGCCAGGGTGGCCGGATCTACCGCGGACAGGGCTACGCCCCGTCCCGGAGCTCCTCCGGCGCGGCCGCCAGCGGCAGCCGTCGCGCGGTGCCGCGAGCCGGCGGTGCTCGCCCCAGCTACTCGCGCGGGGGCAGCTCGGGAGTGCAGCGTTCCGCGCCGAGCTCGGGGGGGCGCCAATCGACCGGCCGGCGCGCGGTCCGGCGTCCTTCCGGGGGTCGCTGACACCCGTTCAGCGTGGCGGAGGAGGTGCTAACTTCCTCCGCCATGAGCGACTCCGCCGACGCCGGCTCCACCGGCACCGACTTCATCCGTCAGCGCGTCCGGGCCGACCTCGAGTCGGGCCGCTACGACGGTCGGGTGGTCACGCGCTTCCCGCCCGAGCCGAACGGCTACCTGCACGTCGGGCACGCGACCGCGATCTGCCTCAACTTCGGCATCGCGGAGGAGTTCGGCGGCCGCTGCCATCTCCGGTACGACGACACCAACCCCGAGAAGGAGAACGAGGAGTTCGCGCGCGCCATCCAGCACGACGTGCGCTGGCTCGGCTTCGACTGGGGTGAGCACCTCTACTACGCCTCGGACTACTTCGAGCGGATGTACGACTGCGCGGTCGTGCTCATCGAGAAGGGGCTGGCCTACGTCGACTCCCAGCCGCTCGAGGCGATCCGCGCGGGGCGGGGCACGGTCACCGAGCCCGGCACGCCTTCGCCGTTCCGGGACCGGAGCGTCGAGGAGAACCTGGACCTCTTCCGGCGGATGCGCGCCGGGGAGTTCGAGGACGGGGCGCACGTGCTCCGCGGCCGCATCGACATGGGCCATCCGAACATGCTCATGCGCGACCCGGTCCTGTACCGGATCCGCCACGCGACGCACTACCGGCAGGGCGACGCGTGGTGCATCTACCCGATGTACGACTACGCGCACTGCCTCGAGGACGCCTTCGAGGACGTGACGCACTCGATCTGCACGATCGAGTTCGAGAACAACCGCGAGCTGTACGACTGGGTGCTCGAAAGCGTCGGCTTCGAGGAGCCCCGGCCGCACCAGTACGAGTGGGCCGGCCTCGACCTCGAGAACGCGGTGCTCTCCAAGCGCGCGATCGGGCCCCTGGTGAAGGCGGGCGTGGTCGGCGGCTGGGACGACCCCCGCCTCGCGACGATCTCGGGGTTCCGCCGTCGCGGCATCCCGCCCGAGGCGATCCGCCTCCTGGCCCGTCTGGTCGGCGTGTCCCGGTCCGGCGCCCGCACCGAGGAGGCGAAGCTCGACCACGCCATCCGCGAAGTGCTCAACCCGGTCGCGCCGCGCGTCATGGCCGTGCTCGATCCGCTGAAGGTCGTGATCACGAACTGGCCCCAGGGCGACGTCGACCGGCTCGACGCCCCGTACTACCCTCCCGACGTCGGGCGTGAAGGCAGTCGCCAGGTGCCGTTCGGTCGCGAGCTCTGGATCGAGCGCTCCGACTTCGCCGAGACGCCCCCGAAGGGGTTTCGTCGACTCGTGCCGGGAGGAGAGGTGCGCCTCCGCTACGCTGGCGCGATCCGCCGCGACGAGGTCGTCCACGACGACGCCGGCCGGGTCGTCGAGCTGCGCTGCACCTTCGATCCGGAGAGCCGCGGCGGAGGCACCGCGGACGGCCGCAAGGTGAAGGGGACGATCCAGTGGGTGTCGGCCGAGGCGGGACTCGACGCCGAGGTCCGCCTCTTCGGTCCCCTCCTCCTGCCCGAGAGCGGCGACGCCACCTCGACCCCGCCCGCCGAGCCGCTCGACGCGCTCGATCCGGTGGCCGAGGCGGAGGCGGCGGCGAAGGCGCTGCTGGCGCGGGTGAACCCGGAGTCGCGCGTGGTCCACGCGGGCGCGAAGGTCGAGCCCTCGGTGGCGAACGACCCGTCGGACGTCCGCTACCAGTTCGAGCGGACCGGCTATTTCTGGCGGGACCCGGTCGACGGCGTCGACCGGCTCGTCTTCAACCGGATCGTGGCGCTCAAGAGCGGCTACGCCCTGCCCGCCGAACCGAGCGAACAGGGCGCCGCGGAGGCGAACGCGTCGGCCGAGAGGCCGGGCGGATCGGACCGCGCCGCGGCGCCGAAGGCGCGGCGCGCCGGCGGCCCGTCTCCCGGCTCGAAGCCGCAGATCGGAGAGGAGCGCGCGCGGGCCCGGGACGCCGACCCGGCGCTCGCGGCGCGCTTCGCCCGGTACCGCGACGAGCTCGGGATCCCCGAGGAGCACGCCGACCTGCTGACCGGCACCACGGCGGCCGGAGACTTCTTCGAGGCGGCGATGGCCGCGCACGAGGATGCCCCGGGGCTGGCGGCGTGGATCGTCACCGACGTCCGGGGCGTGCTCGACGGTCGCACGCTCGCCGAGCTCCCCTTCGACGGTGCGGCGCTCGGCCGGCTCGCGGCGCTCGTCGACGGCGGCGTCGTGTCCCGCCGTGCCGCCAAGGACGTGCTCGCGCGCATGGCCGAGGGAGGCGGCGACCCCGCCGCGCTCGTCGACGAGATGGGCCTCGCCACGGTGTCGGACGAAGCGGAGCTGGGTGCCGTCGTCGACGACGTCCTCGGAGCGTGGCCGGAGAAGGTCGAGGAGTACCGGGCGGGCCGGAAGCAGCTCGTCGGCCTCTTCGTCGGGGAAGTGATGAAGGCGACCGGCGGCGCCGCGGACCCCGGGACCGTCCGGACCCTCCTCTCGGAAAGGCTGGACGCGTGACGCTCCGGGTACGGTTCGCCCCTTCGCCCACCGGCTACCTGCACGTGGGCGGCGCCCGCACGGCCATCTTCAACTGGCTGCTCGCGCGCCAGCAGGGCGGGGTCTTCATGCTGCGGATCGAGGACACCGACCGCGCACGCTCGAGCGACGAGCACACCCGGGCGATCCTCGACGGGATGAGCTGGCTCGGCCTGGACTGGGACGAGGGGCCGTTCTTCCAGAGCGAGGGCGTCGAGCGACATCGGGCGGCCGCGCTGCGCCTCCTCGAGGAGCGAAAGGCGTACCGCGACTTCTCGGACCCCGAGCAGGTGCGCGCCGAGGCGGCCGAGCGGAAGATGCACCCGAGCCGCGTGGCGCGGGAGCACGCCGAGCGACTCGGGGAGGAGGAGGCCCGACGTCGGGCCGAGGCGGGCGAGCCGTTCGCGATCCGCTTCCGCGTTCCCGACGGCGAGACGGTCTTCCAGGACCTCGTGCACGGGGAGATGCGCTTCGGCAACGAGGACATCGACGACCTCGTCGTCCTGCGTTCGGACGGGACCCCGGTCTACAACCTCGCCGTCGTCTCCGACGACGCGGACATGGGCGTCACGCTCGTGCTCCGGGGTGACGACCACCTCTCCAACACGCCGAAACAGGTCCTGCTGTACCGGGCGCTCGGACTCCCCGAGCCGGCGTTCGCCCACGTGCCGATGATCCTCGGGCCGGACGGCAAGAAGCTCTCGAAGCGCCACGGGGTCACCGCGGTGGGCGACTACGCACGCGAGGGGATCCTGCCGGAGGCGATGCTCAACTTCCTGGCGCTCCTCGGGTGGAGCCCGGGCGACGACCGGGAGTTCATGACGCCCGACGAGCTCGTCTCGGCGTTCTCCACCGAGCGTCTCCTGAAGGCGAGCTCCGTCTTCGACATGGAGAAGCTCGAGTGGCTCAACGGCCGGCACCTGGCCGCCCGTCCCGACGCGGATCTCGCGGAGTATATTCGCAACGCGCTCTCCGCCGACGACTCGTGCCGCCCGGAGCGACTCGATGATCCGGCGTGGCTCGCGGACCTCCTCGGCGTGATCAAGGTGCGCGCGCGCACGCTCGACGAGCTGGCGGAGCAGGCCCGTCCCTTCGTCTGCGACGAGCTGCGCTTCGACGACAAGGCGGTCGAGAAGAACTGGCTCAAGGACCCGGAGGCGTCGATCGAGCGGCTCGAGCAGGTCCACGACGCCCTCGTCGACGGAGCCTGGACCCGGGAGGAGCTCGAGAATCGACTGCGTGCCCGGGCCGCCGAGCTGGATATCGGCGCGGTCAAGCTGATTCACCCGCTTCGCGTCGCTCTGACGGGCAACATGGCGAGTCCGGGCATCTTCGACGTCCTCTTCCTCCTCGGCCCGGAACGTACGAAAACCCGCATCGCACAAGGGGTGAAGCGTATCCGCGCCTCCTGAAGCGCCCGAAAGAAAAGGCTTTCTTGACACCTTTCCGAGCCGCACATTAGGATAGCTCCCTGTCTCCGGCAGGGTGCCTCGGTGGCCCCCCCTCCAGGTGTTTAGATCGTTGGCAAGAACCGAAGCCATTCCCGCGCGCGACGCACCGGCGCGACAGGTCGAGCCGCTCACGGAGATCGAGCGGAAGATCCTGGACTTCATGGTCCAGTACCTGCGAGCCAACACCTATCAGCCCTCGATCCGCGAGATCGGCGAGCGCTTCGGGATCAAGAGCACCAAGACGGTGTCGGAGCATCTCCAGGCTCTCGCGGACAAGGGCTGCCTCGAGCGTGATCCGTCCCGCTCCCGCGGCGTGAAGATCCTCGGTGTCGATCTGAGCGGCGACACGGTCGCCGTGCCGTGCTACGCCCAGGTGCCCGCGTCGGACGGTGACCGCGACGCCGAGATGTACCTCTCGATGGACCGTCAGCTCGGTGGAGTGAACGGTTCCTTCATGGTCCGCGCGGGCGCGAGTGACCTCGCCGTGCTGGGTGTCGCGGAGGGCGATCTCGTTCTCGTCTCGCCCACGACGCTCGACGACGTGGACGACGGTTGTGTGATCGTCGCGGAGATCGGCGGCGACTCGGCCTTCCATCGCCTCTCTCGCAACGGGCGCGGTGTCTACCTCGAGGCGCTGAGCCCCGGGGGCGGCAGAACGCACGTCGATGACGCGGATACACTGCGCATCATCGGACGGGTCGCGGGGTTCTTCCGGCGCATGGACGACGTCCCCGCGATCTCGCTCACGCAGCACTGAGCACCGCGCGGGTGGACACGCCCGCTCCGGACGCCGCCGAGTCGGCCCGCGACGCCGCCTGGATGGCGCGCGCGCTCGAGCTCGCGCGTGACGCCGCATCCGAGGGCGAGGTTCCCGTAGGCGCCCTCGTCGTGCGGGGCGACCGCATCGTGGCCGAAGGGCAAAACCGCACGGTGCGGGACGCGGATCCCACCGCCCACGCCGAGGTCGTGGCGATCCGGCACGCTGCCGCGGCGCAGGGAGACTGGCGACTGCTCGACACCACCCTGTACGTGACCCTGGAACCGTGCGCGATGTGTGCCGGGGCGATCGTGCTCGCCCGCATCCCGAGGGTGGTCTTCGCCGCGCCCGATCCCAAGGCCGGGATGGCGGGGTCGCTCGAGAACCTGCTCGACGACCCCCGCCTCAACCATCGCTGCGCGATCGTGCCGGGCATCGCCGCCGACCAGTCCGCGGAGCTCCTGCGCTCCTTCTTCCGCGCGAGGCGGGGATGAATCGGAGGGTACCCCGGTTCGAGCGCCGGCGGGCCCGGCGTCCTCTCCGTGGCCTGCTCGCCGCCGTCGGCGTCGGCGTGCTGCTCCTGTCCGGGTGCAGGGTCGTCGGCACGCCGGTGGAGCGCCCCGCTCCGACGGTCCGGGTCGGCCCGCCCCCCGAGCGGCCCGCGCCGACGGCGCTTCCCGAGCTCGATCCGGTGCGCCGCTTCGACGAGGTGCGCGCGGTCTGGGTGGTCCGATTCACGATGACGAGCCCGGACGCGGTGCGAGCGATGGTCGAGCACGCTGCGGAATCGGGGATCAACACCCTGGTCGTGCAGGTGCGGGGGCGCGGCGACGCGTTCTACGAGTCGTCGCTCGAGCCGCGAGGGGAGTCGATCACCGAGCCGCCGCCCTTCGATCCGCTGCGGCTCGCGATCGACGAGGCGCACGCACGCGGGATGGCCGTCCACGCGTGGGTGAACACGCACCTCGTCTGGGGGCCCGCCGATCCGCCCGAGTCGCCCGAGCACCTGATCCACGCCCACCCCGACTGGCTGGCGGTGCCCCGCGCGCTGGGACGCGAGCTCGCCTCGGTCGAGCCGTCCGACCCGCGATACCTCGAGCGACTCGTGCGCTACGCCCGGGAGAACCCGGCCAGCGTGGAGGGCATCTACACGAGCCCGTCGCACCCCGAGGTGCAGGACCGGGTGCACGCGGTCTGGATGGACCTCGCCGCCCGGTACGACCTGGACGGCATCCATTTCGACTACATCCGCTTTCCGTCGACGCAGTACGACTACTCGATCGGCGCCATCGAGCGCTTCCGCTTCTGGCTGCGGGGGCAGCTCACGCCGGCGCGCTTCGCGGAGCTCGACGCGGCGTACGAGTCGGATCTGTACGCCTTCGTCGATCGGGAGGCGGAACGGTGGGACGCCTTCCGCCGCGAGCACGTCACCCGGCTGGTCCGGCGCATTCGGGAGGACATCGGGACGGTGCGGCCACGCCTGCTCGTCTCGGCCGCCGTCATCGCGGACCCGCTCCTGGCGTACGAGGACCGGTTCCAGGACTGGCGCGCGTGGCTGCGCGACGGCCTGATCGACGTGGCCGTGCCGATGGCGTACACGACGGACTCCGCTCGCTTCCGCGAGCTCGTGCGGGCCGCCCGCGCGGCCGCCCCCGGGCCGGAGCGCGTGTGGGCCGGCATCGGCGTCTACATGAACACCGCGGACGCCACCCTCGGAATGATCGACATCGCGCGGGAGGAGGGCGCCGGCGGTGTGGTGCTCTTCTCGTACGACTGGGCGGTCGGCGAGGGCCGAGGCGATCCGACCGACCCCCTCCTGCGCCGGATCGGACGGGGGCGCTTCGGTCGCTAGCCGGACCCGGGCCGGTGCCGCGTCAGCCGTCGGTCCGGTGGCCCTCCACCGGCTGTCCGACGAAGAGCACGGCCCCGAGGACCGTGGCCGCGCCCGCCAGCAGCCCGAGCCACGGAGACAGCCCGTACGCCGTCGCGATGTTGCCGAGCAGGATCGCCACGCCGCCGACGACGAGGGCGTACGGCAGCTGCGTCTTCACGTGGTCGACGTGGTCGCACGCCGAGGCGGTCGACGAGAGGACCGTGGTGTCCGAGATCGGCGAGCAGTGGTCGCCGAAGATCGCTCCCGCCAGGACGGAGGCGACGCCGCCGAGCAGGATCGCCTCGCCCGGGGCACCCACGAAGACCTCGGGGCCTCCGAGCGTGACCGTGAGCGGGATCACGACGGGGAGCATGATCGCCATGGTCCCCCAGGAGGTGCCGGTCGCGAACGCGGTCGCCGCCGAGGTGACGAAGACGATCGCCGGGATGAGCTCGATCGCCACGCGGTCCGAGAGGAGGAGCGCCAGGAAGCTCGACGTGCCGATCGCCTGGGTGATCGATCCCATCGACCAGGCCAGCACGAGGATGATCATGGCGAGCATCATCGCCCGGAAGCCGCCGACGGCCGCCTCGACGCACTCGGCCATCGTGAGGAGCCGCTGCGTCACCGAGAGGAAGACCGCCATGAGCACGCCGGCCAGCGATCCCCAGAGGAGCGCGTTGTACGACGCGGCCTCGCTGAAGATGTCGCGGAGCGACGCTCCGGGGCCCGTCACCGCCGCGCCGGAGGTGTACAGCCCGACCAGGACCACGGCGACGACCGTGAGGACAGGGAGGGCCGCGTTGTACCACCGCTGCGCCACACCCTCCTTGGGGCTCATCTCCTCCGCCTCCGTGTCGACGGCCAGGTTGGCCCCCGGGCGGAAGAGCCCGCCTCCCGCCGCGGCGCGCTCCTCGGCCGCGCGCATCGGGCCGAAGTCCCTTCCGAGCGCCGACGTCAGGAAGACGAGCCAGATGGCCAGCAGCGGATAGAAGAGGTAGGGGATCGTGTCGACGAAGACGTTGAAGGCGTTCACGTCGAGCGCGGCGGCCTGAGCCGGGTTCTGCTCGCGCGCGATCCCGAAGCCGTCGCCGATGAGGCTGATCTCGTAGCCGACCCAGGTGGAGACCGGGATCAGCGCCGCGACCGGGGCTGCGGTGGAGTCCACGAGGTAGGCGAGCTTCTCTCGCGAGATCTTCAGCCGGTCGGTGATGGGCCTCATCGTGTTGCCAACGATGAGCGTGTTCGCGTAGTCGTCGAAGAAGATCGCCATCCCGGCCGCCCAGGTGGCGATCTTGCCGCGGCGCGGCGTACTGGCCAGGGGGGAGACCGCGTCGACGATGCCGCGGGTACCGCCGTTGCGCGAGATGAGGCCGACCATGGCGCCGAGCAGCAGCGTGAAGACCATGATGCTCGCGTGGTCCGAGTCGGCCACCTCGGGCACGATGAACTGGTCGACCATCCGGCCCGTGGCCGCGATGGGGTCGAAGCCGGCGACCGCCAGCGCGCCCAGCCATACGCCGGCGAAGAGGGCGGTGACCACCTCCCGGAAGAGCAGAGCGAGCACGATGGCCAGGAGCGGCGGGAGGATCGAGAACCAGCCTGCCGTGATCGTCGGGTCGAGCTCCTCGGTGCCCTGACCGAGGCGGACCGTGAGCGGCAGATCGTCCCGGCCCGCCACTTCGACCCCGGTGGCGGCGGTCGTTTCGCCCGCGGCCACGGTGCCGGACGCCATCACCGTGCCGCCCGCGTTGCGGACCTCCCACGACCCGCCGGTAAGTCCTCCGTAGATGGAGAGCTGGAAGGGCACCCCGCGAAGGACGACGTCGGGCGGCTCGATCAGCTCCTGCGCCGAGACGGGGTGTGCGAGCATGAGCGCCAGGGCGAGGAGCGCGAGCGGGCGGAGTCGCATGGGCAGGTCGTCTCGGAATCGGCTGGACGCGCCAAGAATGGGACGTCCGGCGCGGTGGTGACAGGGCCCGCGACGCTCCGTTGACCCGGGCCCGCCGTGAGTCGAACTTACCGCCGCCCGCTCGGCCGCCTCCTTCGGGGGACGGCGCCCGAGGCCCCCCCGACTCCACCGAATGAGCGCTCAGAGCCGCATCCACGTCATGAGCGAGTCGGATGTCCGACGCGCCGTGGCGCGCATGGCTCGCGAGATCGTCGAGCGCAACGGGGGCACGGAAGGCCTCGTGCTGATGGGGATCCACCGGCGCGGTGTCCAGATCGCCGAGCTCATCCGGGCCGAGATCGAGGCGGCCGAGGGGGTTCACGTCCCTTCGGGCACCCTCGACATCACGCTCTACCGGGACGACCTGGAGGTCGTCGGGCCCCGTCCGATCGTCGGCGGCTCGGAGCTCCCCGCCGAGGGGATCGACGAGCGATGCGTCGTGCTGGTCGACGACGTGGCCTACACCGGCCGGACGACGCGAGCCGCGCTCAACGAGCTCGGGGACTGGGGCCGACCCCGCCGCATCCTGCTCTGCGTCCTCGTGGACCGGGGCGGTCGGGAGCTTCCGATCCAGCCCGACATCACGGGACGCCGCATCCCGGTCCAGCCGGGTCAGGTCGTCGAAGTGCTCGTGCCCGAGCACGACGACCGCCTCGGTGTCGAGCTCGTCCGCAAGGACGGAGACGAGACTTGAGCGAGGCCGCGTCGCCGCTCGGCAAGGACCTGGTCGGCCTGGAGGGCCTCGGCGGTGACCGCATCCGGATGATCCTCGACACCGCCGAGCCCTTCAAGGAGATCTCGGAGCGGCGCATCAAGAAGGTCCCGGTCCTGCGCGGCAAGACGATCGTGAACCTCTTCTTCGAGGCGTCGACCCGGACCCGGGTCTCCTTCGAGTTCGCCGAGAAGCGGCTGAGCGCCGACACGGTCAACATCTCCTCGACGGGGTCGTCGGTGGCCAAGGGCGAGACGCTGGTCGATACGGCGCGCAACCTCGAGGCGATGCGCATCGACATGGTGGTCATGCGCCACGGCTCTTCGGGCGCGGCCCGCTTCCTCGCCGAGCGGATCCCGTCGAGCGTCGTCAACGCCGGCGACGGATGGCACGAGCACCCCACACAGGGGCTCCTCGACCTCCTGACGATCCGGGACCACGCCGGCGGCATCGAGGGGCTCAAGGTGTGCATCGTCGGGGACATCCTGCACTCCCGCGTGGCCCGCTCGAACATCTACGGTCTGCGCGCGCTGGGCGCCGAGGTCGCCGTGTGCGGTCCGCGCACGCTCATGCCTCCGGTGCCCGAAGAGCTCGGCTGCGTGGTCTTCAGCCGACTCGAGGAGGCGATCGAGTGGGCGGACGTGCTCAACGTGCTGCGCCTCCAGCTCGAGCGCATGGAGGCCGGTTACGTACCGTCGCTGCGCGAGTACAACCGGATCTGGGGCGTCTCGACGAAGCGGCTCGAGGCCGCGCCGAAGGACCTCCTCGTCCTGCATCCCGGCCCGATGAACCGGGGTGTGGAGATCGACTCGGACGTGGCCGACGGAGAGCATTCCGTGATCCTGAACCAGGTGACCAACGGCGTCGCGGTCCGGATGGCCGTGCTGTACCTCCTCGCGGGAGGACAGCCCGAGAAGGCCGAGGCCGCGAAGCAGGGCGGAGAGTCGTGAGCGAGAAGGTCCTCCTGAAGGGCGGGCGGGTGGTCGATCCGAGCCGGTCCATCGACGGCACGCACGACGTGCTCCTCGCGGGCGGCGTGGTGGCCCGCGTGGCCCCCTCGATCGACGCACCGGAGGGCGCTCGGGTCGTGGAGTGCGCGGGTCAGGTGGTCTGCCCCGGGCTCATCGACGTGCACGTGCATCTGCGCGAGCCCGGGGAGGAGCACAAGGAGACGATCGCCACGGGGGCGGCCGCTGCGGCGGCGGGCGGCTTCACCTCCATCTGCGCCATGCCGAACACCGATCCGCCGATCGACGACCCGGCGGCCGTCGGCTTCGTGGCGGCCGAGGGCCGCGCGGCGCGCCTCGCCCGGGTCTACCCGGTCGGGTGCATCTCCGTGGGCCGGGCCGGAGAACGGCTGGCGCTCGTCGGCGAGATGGTCGACGAAGGGGCCGTAGCCATCACCGACGACGGCAGCCCGGTCATGGACTCGGGGCTCATGCGCCTCGCGCTCGAGTATTCGCAGGCCTTCGGGATCCCGGTCGCCGACCACCCCGAGGACCTCGGCCTCTCGGCCCGCGGGCACATGAACGAGGGGATCGTCTCGGCTCGTCTGGGGCTGGCCGGCAAGCCCAACGCCAGCGAGGACATCCACATCGTGCGCGACCTGCTGCTCGCCGAGCTGACCGGGGGCCACATCCACCTCCAGCACGTCTCGACACGATTCGGGGTGGAGGCGATCCGCCAGGCCAAGGCGCGCGGGGTGCGGGTCACCGCCGAGGCGTCGCCTCACCATCTGGTGCTCACCCACGAGGAGGTGGACGGTTACCGCACCGAAGCCAAGATGAATCCGCCGCTGCGGGCGGCGGAGGACGTCGCGGCCGTGCGGGCGGGCGTGGCCGACGGCACGCTCGACACGATCGCCACCGACCATGCGCCGCACCACTACGACGAGAAGGAGGCGGCCTTCGCCGACGCACCGAACGGGATCGTCGGGCTGGAGACCGCCCTCGGCGTCGTCCTGACGCGGGTGGTGGGCGAGGGGGTGATCGACCTGCCGACGATGATCGAACGGATGAGCTGTCAGCCCGCCCGCGCCTTCGGGCTGCCGGGGGGCACGCTCGCCGACGGCGCCCCGGCCGACGTGACGGTCTTCGATCCCGAGGCGCGCTGGACGGTCGATCCGAAGGCGTTTCGCTCCAAGAGCCGCAACACGCCCTTCGCCGGGTGGGAGCTCACCGGCCGGCCGACCCACACGATCGTCGGGGGACGGATCGTCTGGTCGGCGTGACCGTACGTGAAGAGACCCGGCGGCTCTCGACGAGCCCGCCGGGTCTCGGTTGCCGGGCCGGAGTCACCCCCGGCGCGACGGGATCAGCTCAGCGAGGCGACGTGACGTGCCAGGCTGCTCTTGATCCGGGCCACCCGGTTCGGGTGGAAGAGACGCCGCGTTGCGGCGCGATCGAGCAGCGCCACGGCCTCGGAGAGGCGGGCGGTGCCGTCCTTCGCGCCCTGCGCGGTGCGGACGCTCTTGATGGCCGAACGGATGCGAGAGCGCTCGGCGCGGTTCTTCAACCGGGCCGCGGCGCTGAGCTCCATCCGCTTCTTGGCACTCTTGATGTTCGGCATTCTTCGCTCGGTGAGCGGGCTTTCGACAACTTGTGAGCACGAAAAGCTAGAGGAGAGGTCAGATGGGATCAACGGGTAGGGCCGCCGACCGGCGGCGGATAGCTTAGTCGGCCATGAACGCGCTGATCGCCGTCACCGTCCTGCTCTTCTCCATCGTGGTCCACGAGGTGGCCCACGCGTGGCAGGCGCGCCGTGAGGGGGACGACACGGCGGAGCGGCTCGGTCGCATCACGCTGAACCCGATCCCCCACCTCGCCCTCTTCGGGTCGATCATCGTGCCGGCGCTGCTCTTCGCCACGGGCAGCGGCTTCCTCTTCGGCTGGGCCAAGCCCGTGCCCGTCAATCCGGCCAACTATCGGGACTACGTCGGGGGCGACATCCGGGTGTCGATGGCGGGCATCGTGTCGAATCTCGCGCTCGCGCTCATCGCGACGCTCCTCACCGCCGTGCTCGCCAAGGTCGACTCGCTCGGTCTCCTCTCCGCGGCGGTGGCCGATCCGCTCTACCTGGCGCTGCGCTACGCGCTCTTCATCAACCTCATCCTCGCCTTCTTCAACCTGCTGCCGATTCCGCCGCTCGACGGCTCGCACGTAGTGGCGCACCTGCTGCCGCGCGAGCTGAGGCAGGCGTACCGCCAGGTGGGGCAGTACGGGATCCTGATTCTCATCGGGATCATGTACGTCGTGCCCAACGCCTTCTCCGTGGTGCTCTGGCCGGTGTACTTCCTGCAGGGTCTCGCCGACCGGTTCGTCCGCCTGTGGATCTGACGCTCGCCGGGGCACCCGAGCGCGAGGGATTCTTCCTCGTCGAGATCGAGCGGTTCCAGGGGCCGCTCGACCTCCTCCTGCACCTCATCCGCACCCAGGACATCGACGTCTTCGACATCCCCGTGGCGAAGATCACCGACCAGTTCCTCCAGGCGATCAAGTCGCTCGACGTGACCGACCTGGACGGGGCCGGCGAGTTCCTGGAGATGGCCGCGACGCTGATCCACATCAAGTCGCAGATGCTGCTCCCCCGCCCGGGGGAGGACGAGGACGAGGATCCGCGGGCCGAGCTGGTCCGACGGCTCCTGGAATACGAGCAGATCCGGGAGGTCTCCGAGCGGCTGCGGGCGGCCGAGGCCGACCGGGGGCGCCGGCGCGGAAAGGGCTTCGTACCTCCGCGTCCCCGGAAACCGATCGCCGAGATGCC
The DNA here is from genome assembly GCA_937982605.1 of uncultured Gemmatimonadales bacterium. GTDB lineage: Bacteria > Gemmatimonadota > Gemmatimonadetes > Longimicrobiales > Gaopeijiaceae > UBA2589. Next base: position 14,343 of record CALJLC010000236.1, read on the forward strand.
CCTCGAGACGACATGGGAGGAGGTCTTCGCGGCCGCGCTCGAGGTCCGCATGCCGCTTCCGAGGGAGCGCGAGCACCGGGTGACGACCCGCAAGGTGACGATGGAGGAGAAGGCCATCCTCATCCTCGACGCGCTCAAGCGCAGCACCCGGGTGGAGTTCAGCAAGCTCCTCACCAACTTCCGCGAGCGCTCGCACGGGGTCATGACGTTCCTGGCCGGACTCGAGCTGACCCGCCGCCGCATCCTCTTCCTCCGACAAACCCGCCCGTTCTCGGAGCTGTGGATCTACCGCCGGGACGACGGACCCGAAGACGGGGACGCGGCGCTGGAGAGCCTGGACGACACGGACACCGAAGGAGTCCCCGCGTGAACGCGCACCAGATCGTGGAAGCCGTCCTCTTCGCCTCGGACGCGCCGCTCACGGCCGACGAGATCGCGCGCGCCGACGAGATGCTCGACGAGGACGAGGTCGAGGACGCGCTGACCTTCCTGCGCGCCGAGTACGACGACGCCGGCCGCTCCTTCGAGCTCGTCGAGGTCGCCGAGGGCTATCAGATCCTGACCCGCCCCGAGTTCGCTCCGTACCTGGAACGCTTCGACAACGTCCCCCGGCCGGCGCGGCTCTCCGGCCCGGCGCTCGAGACGCTCGCCATCATCGCGTACCGCCAGCCGATCGGGCGGGTGGAGATCGAGTACATCCGGGGCGTGGGCGCCTCCGGCGTGATCCGGTCGCTGCAGGACCGGCGCCTCATCGACGTCGTCGGGCGGGCGGAGGGCCTGGGCCGCCCGCTCCTCTACGGCACGACGTCGTTCTTCCTGGAGCACTTCGGGTTCCGCTCCCTGGAGGATCTGCCACGTCCGGACGAGCTCCCGGTGGTGCTGCGGGAGCGCGTTCCGCTCGGGCCGGAGGGTGACGAGCAGGGCGAGGGGGACGTCGAGGGCCGAGGAGACGCCGAAGCCCGCGCCGACGGCGAGACCGCGGGCGAGGACGTGCCGGACTCCCCGGTCTCCCTCGTCGAGGCCGACGACGAAGCAGAGGTCGACGACGAAGCCGAGGCCGACGACGACGGGGAGGCGACCGACGTGGAGGCGACCGTGCCCGACGCGGAGCGGGTCGACACCGCTTGAGCGACGCCGGGCCCGCCGAGCCGATCCGGCTCCAGAAGTATCTCTCGCGCGCGGGAGCGGCGTCGCGCCGGGAGGCCGAGCGGCTCATGGCAGCCGGCCGGGTGCGTGTGAACGGCGAGATCGTGAGGGAGCTCGGGACGAGGGTCGTTCCGGGTGTCGACGACGTCTCGGTCGACGGCGAGCCGGTAGAGCGGGTGCCGAGCCGCTGGGTCGTGTACCACAAGCCGCCGGGCGTCCTCACGACCCGCTCCGACCCGCACGGCGGCCGCACCGTCTACGACGAGCTCCCCGAGGAGCTGGCGGGTCTCCGTTACCTGGGCCGACTGGACCGCGACGCGGAAGGGCTGCTGCTGCTGACGAACGCGGGGGACCTGGCGCACGAGCTCCAGCACCCGAGCGGCGAGATCGAGCGGGAGTACTGGCTGGAAGTGGCCGGCACGGTGACCAGGGCCGGGCGTAAGGCGCTGCTCGACGGCGTGGAGCTGGAGGACGGGCCGGCGCGCGCCGAGCGGGTCGAGCTCCTCGGGAGCGACGGCGTGCGGTCCACCCTGACGCTCGTGCTCACCGAGGGTCGCAAGCGCGAGGTGCGCCGCATGCTCTCGGCGCTGGATCACCCGGTCCTCCGTCTGCGCCGGACCCGGTTCGGGCCGATCCGGCTCGGAACGCTCGCCAGGGGTGCGTGGCGCGATCTCACCGCGGCGGAGATCGCGGCGCTCGAGGCCGCGGCGCGGGGCCGCTGAGGTCGAGCGCGGTCCGCCACCCCCGCCGAGCGCCGGCTCCGAGCGCCTCGACGAATTCGCTCCGCCGCTCCCCCGAAGGTCAGCGGTGGAAGGCGCCGCGCTGCTTCCAGAGCTCGGGGTGGAAGAGGAGCACCACCGTGTAGATCTCCAGGCGACCGACGAGCATCAGGAAGCTGAGGACCGCCAGACCCGGCTCGCTCATCCAGCCGTAGTTGTCCGTCGGCCCGAGCTCGGCGAAGGCGGGCCCGACGTTGCCGACGCTGGCGATGCTCCCGCCGATGGCGGTCATGGTGTCGATGCCGGTCATCGAGAGCGCGAGGGCGCCCGCCAGACAGAGCATGAGGTACATGATCACGAAGCCCACGACCCGGGCGGCGATCTCGGCTTTCACCGGCTTGGATCCGACGCGGACGACCAGTACCGCGCGGGGGTGCAGGTGGCGCCGGAGCTCGTTGGCCGTCGCCTTGAGCAGGAGCATGACCCGGAGCGCCTTCACGCCGCCGCTGGTGCTGCCCGCCATGCCGCCGACGAAGAAGAGGGCGAAGAGGACCATGCGCGCCGCCGGGATCCACTGCTCGTAGTCCGCGCTCACGTAGCCGGTCGTCGTCGTGATCGCGAGCACCTGGAAGAAGCCGTCGCGTACCGCCGCGCCGGAACCCGCGCCCCCGCCCGAGAGGAGGTTCAGGAGCGTCACCGCCACCCCCGCGACGAGGATCACGGCGGTGAAGAAGCGCCACTCCTCGTCCCGGAAGTAGACCGGTCGGCCGGCCGCGGCCCGGAAGTGCAGCGAGTAGTTCACGCCCGCGAGGTACATGAAGACGATCGTCACCCACTGGATGAAGGGTGACATTCCCGCCATCGACGAGTTCTTCGTGCTGAAGCCGCCGGTGGCCAGGGTGGAGAAGGCGTGGTTCACAGCGTCGAACGGCGTCATCCCGCCCAGCAGGTACAGGAGCCCGCAGAGCGCGGTCAGCCCGAAGTAGACGAGCCAGAGCAGCTTGGCCGTCTGGGTGATACGCGGCCGGAGCCGCTCGGGGGTCGGGCCGGGGACCTCCGCCTGGAAGAGCTGCATCCCTCCGACCCCGAGGTACGGGAGCACGGCGATCACGAGCACGATGATCCCCATGCCGCCGATCCAGTGCGTCGTCGACCGCCACAGGAGGATGCCGCGCGGGAGCGACTCGATGTCGGAGAAGACCGTGGCGCCGGTGGTCGTGAAGCCGGACATCGCCTCGAAGAAGGCCGGCACGGGCGTGGCGACGACGCCGGAGAGCAGGTAGGGGAGCCCCCCGAAGGCGGCGGCGGCCACCCACGACATCGTCACGATGGCGAAGCCCTCGCGGGTGGTGACGTCCTCCTCGAAGCGCGTGAGCAGGTACACGCCCCAGCCGACCACGAAGGTCACGGACGCGGAGATGAAGAACGCCCGGGCGTCACCGTCGCCGTACGCCAGCGCGACGAGGCCGGTGACCCCCATCGCGAGGCCGATGAGCACCGATAGGAGCCCGACGACGTTGGCGACCTTGCTGAGCGACATCAGTCGAAGAGCGCTTCGACGTCCGGGATCGCGTCGGGCATGGCGAAGACGATCACGTCGTCTCCGGGCTGCAGCACGTCCGCCCCGCGGGGCAGGATGATCGACTCGCCGCGCAGGATCGTCCCGACGACGCCCTCCTTGGGGAAGGCGACGTCACGCAGCGCTTTGCCGGCGATCTTCGAGCGCTCGGTGACGACGAACTCGATCGCCTCGGCCTCGATGCCGGTCAGGGAAGCCACGGTCATGACGCGTCCCCGTCGGATGCGACGGAGGATCGCGTTGACCGCGGCGATCCGCGGCGAGACTGACGCGTCGACCCCGACCGCCGGGACCAGCTTCAGGTACTCGAACTTGTGCACGAGGCTGATGACCTTCCGCGCCCCGGCCTCCTTGGCGAGCAGGCTCGAGAGCAGGTTGGTCTCGTCGTTGCCGGTCGACGCGACGAAGCCGTCGACCCCGCTCACGCCCTCCATCTCCAGGAGCTCGAGGTCGGTCGCGTCGGCGTGCAGCACCAGCGAGCGGGGAAGCTTCTCGGCGAGCTCGACGCACCGCCGCCGGTCACGGTCGAGAATCGTGCACTCGACCCCGGCCTCCTCGAGCTGCTCGGCGATGAACTGCCCCTCGGCGCTGCCGCCGGCGATCATGACGCGTCGGAGCGCGAAGCGGTCGTAGCCGGCCAGCGGGGGCACGTCCGCCATCTCCGACGTCGGCGCGAGGAGGTAGATCAGATCGTCGGCCTCGATCGTCGAGTCCGGCTTGGGGATCGACGTCTCGCCGTTGCGCACGATCGCCGCGGTCACGTAGTGGTAGCCCCCGGCGAACTCCTCCCGCAGCTCGCGGATCGTGCGGCCCGCCACGGGCGCGCCTTCGCGCACCTTGAGCCCCACGAGCTGGACCCGGCCCCCGGCGAACTCGGCCACCTGGGTGAACGCCGCGTTCTTGAGGATCAGGAAGGTCTCCCGGGCGCACTCGCGCTCGGGGTTCACCACCAGGTCGATCCCCATCTGCTCCCGCGAGAGGACCGAGTCCTCCTCGTAGTAGTCGGGGTTCGAGATCCGCGCGACGGTGTGCGGAACGCCGAGCCGCTTGGCCGCGAGGCACGCGACGAGGTTGACCTCGTCGCGGCTCGTGACGGCCATGAGCATCGAGGCGTTCTTGACCGACGCCTTCTTGAGGACCGAGATCGAGGCGCCGTTTCCCTCGACCGTCTGGACGTCGAGCGCCTTGGCCGCGTGCTCGACCCGCTCGGGGTCGCTGTCGACGACGACGACGTCCTGGTGCTCCTCGGACAGGCGCTGGGCGAGGTGGTAGCCGACCTCGCCGGCCCCGACCACGACCACTCTCATGAGCTGCGGGACTCCGCGTGTGGCGACGTCCCCCGGAGGCCCGGAGGAACGGACGGTCGAAATTAGCGGGCCGCGCGGCGCGTCCAAAGGTCGGAGCGGTGACCCGGTGTCGGACCGGGTGCTATCTTCGTCGCGTTCGGGCCCGTAGCTCAGCTGGTCAGAGCAGCCGACTCATAATCGGTAGGTCCCAGGTTCAAGTCCTGGCGGGCCCACTGGCCGGGAGTCCAGCGGTGGCTGGGCTTCCGGCGTTTTCGTGCCGGGTCGGCTTCAGGACGGGGGACGCCTTTGTCGTTCACGTGGCGCCACGTGCGCGCCGTCCTCCGATCGGATGTCGCTGGCGCGCAGCCGGACGATGGAGCCGATGCGGCGTCCCGTCTCGCCCGCGAGCACGAGAAGCATCGGCAGGTAGGCGTGCCCCTTCGGGGCCGCCGTGAGCATCGCCTCGAACTCGGCGTCGGTGAGCCTAGGCCGCTCGGGGTTCTTCTCACCTTCGGCCTTCAGGTGGCTGAAGGGGTCCGACCGCGTCAACGGCTTTGACAGGAGAGTAACGACGCACCCATCTACGCATTACCCTTGTTCAGATGAATCCCAAGTCCGTTCACCAGAACACGATCATTGGCCAACGTGGGGTCAATCTCGTCGAGCGCCGTGTGCTCGACATGGGCCACGTCTGGAACGCGACGACCATCGATGCCGGAATTGATGGGGTCATCGAGCTTCGCAAGCCTGATGGCGTGGCGACGAACCTCGTGATTCAGGCCCAGGTGAAAACGACCTCAGGTGATCTGCCCAGCGAAACGGCCGAGTCGTTCCGGTGGCCGGTAAGCGCGCGCGATGTGAGCTACTGGTTGGGAGGCAACGCACCCGTCGTGCTGTTTGTCGTCCACCTGGGGTCGGAGAGTGTCTACTGGGTCGACGTGAAGAGCTACTTCGCCGCCCCCTCTCGCGCGAAGGACAAGAGCATACGGTTCAGCAAGTCCGGGAACCGTTTCGATGGCTCGTCTTCGGATTCGCTTTCCCGGGTCGCGAGTCCTCTCGGACTCGGCGTCTACCTTGGTCCCCCGCCCAAGGAAGAGACCCTCGTTTCCAACCTGCTTGAAGTAACTGGCTTCAGTCCGACGATCTACGTCGGCCAATCCAAATGCGATAAGGCGGGGGCGATATGGCCTATCCTCAACGAGGTCTTCGACGAGGCCCCAGGAGAGTGGTTTCTGAAGGGCAGCCAGATTCTCTCGTTCGTCGACCTGGACGTTGCCGGTTGGTCCGATGTGGTGGAGGCCGGGACGGTGGATTCCATTGAGTCAGCGCACTTCGCACAATCGGACGATCCGGATCTGCGACGTGACTTCGTTCGCCTCATGAACCGCTCACTCAGGGCGCGGCTGTGGGGAGTTGGGGTCGGATGGAGCAAGGAGCATCACTGCTTCTACTTCATTAGGAATCGGAGAAGGAAGCGTCCGGATCGCACCTTCAACTACCGGTCCACGAAGCAGAGATCCACCCGCGACGTGGTGAAGTGCTACCGCCGGGACGACGGGTCCTTCCGCTTCTGTCGTCACTCAGCCTTGGAGGCGTCTTTCCTCCGAGACCGGTCCCGGTGGTTCCTTGAACTCGTCCCGACGTACCACTTTACGAGGGATGGAAAGGAACGAGACGGTTTCCGGGATCAGCACCTAAAGAAGATCAAGGAGTTTGAGCACAACCGCGCTGTGAGAGGTCAGGTCGTGATGTGGGCCAGCGTGCTGACCGACGTGGATGACGCGTTGGGCTTGGGATACCCGCATCTCCGGTTTGGTGAACTCCAGACGTTCGATCTGGAGGTAGGAATCGACGAGGAAACCTGGACCGGAAGGGAGGTCCCCAAGCCCCCGCCGGACGACACGCTACCCTTGTTGGACTCATGAACGTCGGCCATCTGCCCGAGCCGGAGCTAGAGTTCGGCACCGGCAATCACGTCGACATTCGATTCGGGATCACCAGCCACGGTCCTCTAGACGTGGATCGACAGGACCTCCGCTCTATCCGAGTCGGGATCGTCGGGACCGCAGAGGGCATTGAACACCTTCACACGTGGCTCGACTCGTGCTCTAGAGGCATCGAGGCGAAGAGCAGTCGACAGCCGAACCTCTTTGGCCCCTTCCCAGGGTTCCACCAGGGGGTGTCCTTTCGATCCGACCTGGTCGTGGAGGCGAAGAACTGTCGCGCGATTCCGAGCCAACAGTTCAAGGATCTAGCGGACAGGGCGTCGCACAACACCTTGGCGGCCGGGGCCTCCGAGTTGTTCTGCAACGAGTTGTCGATCCTTCAGGAGGCGCACAGGACGGATGTGGTGATCTGCGCTCTCCCGATGGAGATCCTTCGCGACATGATCCGAGGGTATCGCTCGCAGGATCGTGCTGGGTCCGAAGATCTGAACTTCCGTCGACTGCTGAAGGCGAGAGCCATGCAGTCGATCTCCTCCCCAATCCAACTTGTCCTCCCCACCACGTATCGCCCCGAGTACCGCAAGGAACTGCCTGCGGAGTCGCGGAAGGCCATTCGGCTCCAGGATGAGGCCACCAGGGCGTGGAATATTCACACGGCGCTCTATTACAAGGCAGGGGGCACGCCGTGGAGGATTCGTACTGAGAGCGATGCCTTCTCCGTGTGTTATGTGGGCGTCTCGTTCTTCGTAGGAGAGGGCGACGAGCTGCATACGAGCGTCGCTCAGGTGTTCAATGAGCGCGGTGACGGGCTCATCATCCGAGGTGGGCTGGCGAAGGTCTCCAAAGAGGATCGGCAACCGCACCTAGAAGCGCAGGGCGCGTTCGAACTTCTGGACGCTTCGCTCACCCGGTACCGCCAAGAGCACAAGACTGCTCCCGCTAGGGTGGTCCTTCACAAGACATCCCGGTTCAGCCCGCAGGAGCAGGACGGCTTCGAGAGCGCGTGCGCCGAACACCGCATTGACGACATCGACCTGGTATGGATCCGGAGGTCGAATACACGGCTCTTCCGGGACGGCCGCTATCCGCCCCTTCGCGGCACGTTCCTTCGCGCCGAGGATCGGTGTGTCTTGTACACGCGGGGTAGCGTTGACTTCTACTCGACTTACCCGGGGATGTACGTGCCTCGTCCGCTTTCGTTGCACGTCGCGCGGTCTGAACACACGCCCGAGTCAATGGCTCGCGAGGTGCTCGCTCTGACGAAGATGAACTGGAACGACACGCAGTTTGACAACCGCGACCCGATTACGATCAAGGCTGCGCGGAAGGTAGGAGAGATCTTGCCCTACCTGGCTCCCTCTGATCGCATGCAGGCCCGGTTCAGTTACTACATGTAGGGATCCCGACGGGAACCGCTGCGACACCGATGAGTGCCAGGTTCTCCCCGATCAGGAGCAATGACAGCATGCCAGAGCCAACCGCTGCCGTGGCCATCGTGTCGGGGATCCCTTCCCTGTTTCGCAACATGCGACAGATGTCCACTAGATGAGAGCGCCCCCCCCGGAGCACGACACGCCGATCGAACTCTTCACGGTCCACGGTACGTTCGCAAAGCGCGCGAAGTGGGTCGAGCCGCACTCTGAGTTCATGGCTTACCTGCGCGAGTGCTTGCCCGTCGTGTCTGTCACTCCGTTCCGCTGGAGCGGTGCAAACACCTTCCGTGCCCGCATCCGAGCCGCCGACGCGTTCTGCGAGCTTCTGGAGGGGCGTGTCTCGGAAAGGCCGAACTACCGGCGATTCGCTATCTGTCACAGTCACGGAGGTAACGTAGCTCGCCGCGCCGCCGCACTGGGTCTTGTCGACGGTCTCATCACTCTGTCTACACCCTTCTTCGGGGTTCGGCGCCGCAAGAGCCGAGTGCTTCCGCAGCCTCTGTTCGAGGACCTCGCGGCGATGCTTGGCGTCGTAGTCGTCCTGGTGGTGTTGTTCTTGGGCAGTTGGCTGGTAGCGTGGGTAGGAGCGGGGATCGGTCTCGGTGGCTGGTTTTGGACGGTCGCGTCTGTGCTTCAGTCTGTGCGTGAGCGGTGGGGGGATGTGGGAATCCTAGCGGCACTCATCTTCCCCGTCGTGGCGCTCTTCGTCTGGCTCGGGGATCGAAACGCGCAGCTTGTCGGGCGGCTGACCGAGGAGTATGAGTCACGGCTAGGAACGCCAATTCCGACGCTGGCGATCTCCACGCCTGCCGACGAAGCGGCAGGAGTTCTGGCGGCGAGCCGATTTCTCTCTTGGCTGCTCGACACCCCCGGACGCCGGCTACGGAAGCTCCACTCAGACTCGCCCTCGTTGGCCGTGGCGCTCGGGATAGGGCTCGGGATGCTCGTGCTTGCGATCGGCTATGAATGGACTGTTGACGGGCTGGCCACCGTGGTCTGGGCGATCGGTGGTGCTCCGACTCCGTCTACTCTGCTCTACGTCGCGGCCGGGGCCACAGCCTTCGTAGCGGGGACCGTGGCAATGCTGACGGTCGCGGCTCACGGGATGGTCGCCGGGATCATGGGGTGGGACGCGATGTCGATGGCTCCCTACTTGGAGTTCTACGTTGATCCTGCCCCCCGAGGCCCGGCGGCGACCTACGTCACGGCCCACAGGGGCGGGCTCGGCCTATCCCACTCGTCCGCATACGAGGACCCAGAGGTCTGGCTCGCCGTGGAAAGGTGGGTGCGCGACGACCCCGCAGCGAATGACCATGTGCTCACGCGACTCCGAAGACCCGCTCTGGATGGCCCGGGCGAAGTCGCTTCAGGGAGCATGGAGGTGGAGGGCCTCGGAGTCAGCGCTTCTACTCGGATCTCCGCAAAGTTCGAAATCCCGGACGAGGTTCAGAAGGGCGAATTCGCTGCGTTCGTCGTGATGGCAGATCATTCAGGAATCCCTCTCCAACGTCTCTCTATCGCCCGGGAGGACGGGGGAGACGTGGCGGTGGCCGGGGTCGTGCCGACCAAGATCGCCGAAGGCATGATCGGCATCGTCCTGTTCGACCCCGGTGGCGTGGGGCGACTTCTCCTCCACGAGCGGGCAGAATCGGACGACGCTCAGTAGACGTCGTACGCCGTGTAGTCGAATCTGAACGAGGCCAGCTCGGCCTCTTACTCCATGGAAGCCAGTACAACCTCCGATCTGATACACGAACTGGTAGAGTCGACGGGCAGGGCACGCGGAGGCCCAGCAACGGTGCGGCTTTCTCCGGGTCGGGTACCGACTGTCCAGCGGATGCGATCACTCTGAGTCGGCCTCGGCACGACTCATAATTCGTAGGTCCCAGGTTCAAGTCCTGGCGGGCCCACTGGCGCTCCCCGTCGCGGTCGACCGGGGGTGCTCATGAAGGTACGTCGCCTGGAGCAGAGGCGTCTTCTCGGGCCGTCGCGGCGTCGAGGGTCGTCGCGGCGTCGAGGGTGGCCCGAACGTCCGGGCCCGCCCCCGCGTCCGGGCCCCGCCGCTCCTTCGCCATCCGCTCGTTCGAGCGCACGAGCTTGTCCCGCATCGTTCGCGCGAAGCTCGCCTGAAGGGCGCGCCGCAGCGCGGGGTCCGCGTCCACCGCCTGCCGCAGCACCCTCGCGTCGACGGCCCAGTAGCGCGACGGACGCGAGAGGGTCGCGGTTGCGGTGGCGGGGGCGTCGTGCAGCACCGTCACCTCCCCGACGAAGGCGCCCGGACCGCACACAGCGACGTCGATGCCCCCGGTCGAGATCGTCGCCTCCCCTTCGGCCAGGTAGAAGAGGTGCGGGACGGAGTCGCCTTCCCGGGTGAGCACGGCGCCCTCTTCGGCGCGCACCCACCAGCCGAGGTCCAGGAGCCGGCGGGCGACCGCCCGCGGCAGCGCCGGGAGGACCTCCTCGACGAACGCCGCCTCCTCCTCGGAGAAGGTCGCCCTGCGCTCCTCCCAGCGCATGAGCGCCAGCTGGCCGAGGTTCACGAGCAGGAGCGCGCTCTCCCAGAAGACGCTCACCGGGTCGGAGAGCCAGACCGCGGCGTAGGTGATCCCGACCACGGCCGAGAGGACCGCGAAGACCCGCAGCGCGTGGATGCGCCGCATGAGCATCGAGAGGACGAGCAGGAAGTACGAGAGGTGCCCGACCCA
>CALJLC010000237.1 GCA_937982605.1 uncultured Gemmatimonadales bacterium
CGGAGTAGCTCAGTCGGTTAGAGCAGCGGAATCATAATCCGCGTGTCGGGGGTTCGAGTCCCTCCTCCGGCATTCGCCTGGACGGCCTCCCGGGAAGCCTCCCCCGGGGGGCCTTCTTCGTTCCCGTGCACGAACCTGTAGTCAGGTACGCATTCGCGACGTACCTTGGGAATGAGCGTCGGCTTCGAGGAGCCCCAGCCTCCCCTGCGGCACCCCGCCTCCGACCCCCCAGGCTCCCGAACCAGGAGGTAATCCATGTTCCGACGATCGGTACCGGCGTGCGTGGCACTCGCGGCGCTGGTCTCCGCCCCCCTTTCCGCCCAGTCGATCGAGGACGTGCTCGGTCGCTACGCGGGGAACAACGCCGAGGGCTTCCTCCAGCCGCTCGCCGACGTGCTCGGTGCTTCGATGAGCAGCGGCTGGGCGCGCTCGGCGGACATCCGACCGGGCCTGCACGTCAAGCTGACCGCGGTGGCGGCGGCGACGCCGATCTCCGACGACGCTCGCTTCTTCCAGGGCACGACCGAGAACTTCTCCCCCCAGACGACGGCCCAGGTCCCCACCATCCTCGGACCGACGGACTTCGTCGAGGTCCCCGGGAACGGTGGCACGTCCTACGTCTTCCCCGGCGGCATCGACGCGAGCCTGCTCGGCACCGTCGCACCGCAGCTCACCGTCGGTACCGTGGCCGGGACGGAGGCGATGATCCGCTGGTTCTCGGCGGACATCGACGAGGACTTCGGGAGTGTCTCGCTCCTCGGGCTGGGGGGGCGGCACGACGTCGACCAGTACATCGGCAGTCTGCCCGTCCAGCTCGCCGCGGGCGTGTACTGGCAGCGCTTCGAGATCGGCGACGTCCTGAGCTCCACGACCCTCAGCTTCATGGGACACGCCAGCCGCGGCTTCGGCCTGTTCACCCTCTACGGGGGCGTCGGCTACGAGACGTCGTCGACGGACTTCACCTACGAGCGCGCGGGTGAGCCGTCCATCGACGTCTCGCTCGACGGCGGCAACTCGATCCGCCTCAACGGCGGATTGTCGCTCCAGCTCTTCGTGATCGGCGTCTTCGCCGACTACACCCTGGCGTCGCAGGACGTCTTCACCCTCGGCGTGGAGTTCGGACGATGACCGGTCGCAGGAAGGGACTCGTGGCGGCGCTCCTCGTGGCGCTGCCCCTCGCGGCGGCATGCGAGGGTGTGCTCGTGCCGATCACGGCGACGTTCGAGGACGCGTTCGACTTCACCTTCGACTCCGATCAGGGGACGACCGAAGTCGCGAGCGTGTCGGCCGCCGAGATCCGGGACGCGCTCGACGTCGACGAGGCGGACGCGGTCTTCGTGGGCTTCAGCATCCAGCAGTTCGAGCTCTCGCTCGCGCCGGGCGCGGGCAACGAGGCGACGTCCGCCACGCTGCGCTTCTCGTACCAGGCGCAGGGCTTCACGGGAGACGTCGACATCACCGTGTCGGCGCTCGACGGAGACCCCATCGAGGACCTCCTGGCGGCCGGAGTGGCCGCGATGCGCAACGATTTCGAGGCGATCCTGGCGCAGGCACCGGGTGCGCCGGCGTCGATCACGGTGAGTGGCTCGGTGCTGAACATCCAGCCCGCCGGCGCCAGACTCGTGCTCGACGTCACCGTGGAGGTCCGCGCGACGGCCACCTACGAGACGTGTCAGGAGATCGGCTTCGGTCCGGTGGGACCCGGCGAGGAGTGCATCGTCGTCCCGGACTTCGTGAGCTGACCCCGAAACGTGACGGCCTCCCGGGGATCCCCGGGAGGCCGTCGATTTCCGTCGTCGTCCGCGGATCGAGCCCGCGGTGCGTGTCGTGTCCCGCTACCGGATCGCCGCGACCACCTTCTCGGCGAGCGCGCCCGGGATCGTCTTGATCTCGGCGAGCTCTTCGGCCTCGGCGTGCTGCAGGCTCCAGAGCGTGCCGAAGCGGTCCACCACCGCCTCGATGCGCTTCGGCCCGAGGCCGGGCACCGCGCGGCGCCGGAGCTCCCAC
>CALJLC010000238.1 GCA_937982605.1 uncultured Gemmatimonadales bacterium
GGGTGCGGGTGGGACGACGGCAGCCTCGCCGCCGCGATCGCCGGCGGGATCCGGGGGGACGTCGACGACGTCCGGCTCGCGGTCGCGCGCGCGCTCGCGGTCCGCGCCACGCCCCTGCTGGAACCGGCCGTACGCGAGCTCCTGGCCGATCCGGACCCGGAGGTCGCCCGGGAGGCGATCCGGGCGGCCGGATCTCTCCGGACGCCCGCCCTCATCGACCCGTTGATCCACGGGCTGGGGAGGCGAGGAGTCCGCGACGAAGCGCGCCGGGCGCTCATCGGCTTCGGCTCGCTCGGCCTCGCTCGGCTCGCGGACGTCCTGGGAGATCCGGCCTTCCCTCAGGCGGTCCGCTCCCAGGTGCCCCTGACGATCGCGCTGTCGGGTGCCCCCCAGGCACCCGGGCTTCTCCTGAGCCGACTCCGCGACGAGTCGGACGGCCTCGTCCGCTTCAACGTGCTCCGGGCGCTCGGCCGCTGGCGCAAGGAGCAACCCGCGTTCCCGCTGGACCGCTCCCTCCTCAACGAGGCGCTCACCCAGGCAGTCTCGACGTCGTTCCGTATGATGCGTTGGCGGCACGTCCTCGAGGACGGTGCCCGGGCGAACCCCATGCGCGACACCGAGCTGCATCGTGTCCTCGTCGCGCTCCTGCGGGACAAGCAGCACCACGCTCTGGAGCGGGCGTTCCGGCTCCTCAATCTGGAAGCCGGGACGGACGAGTATCGACGGGTGTATCGGGGCCTGCACAGCCCGCTGCCACAGACGCGCGCGGGGAGCCGGGAGCTGTTGGCCCACATGGTGGTGCCCCAGCTCCGCGGGCCCATGTTCGTCCTGGTCGAGGACCTGCACGGAGAGAGCGGCGAGGCGTCGACCGATCCCACGCCCCCGCCGTCGTATGCGGAGGTCCTGGCGGAGATCGTGGGCTGCGGGATGGAGTCCGCCAGCTCGATCGCGGCGGTCCACGCGGCGGAGCTCGGCCTGGCCGAGGTTGCGGAGGCGCTCGGGCGAGCGGTGCCGGTCTCCGAGGAGCACGCCGATACCCTCGGACGCGCGCTGCGCCGACTGACCGGCGAGGCCGCGTGAGCGGCGCGTCGCTGGTGGGGCCGCTGGTCCACGTGGGAGCCCTCCCGCCCTTCACCGGGCTCTCGACCGAGCACCTGCGAGCCATCGCGGCGGAGTGCGAGGAGGTCGTCTTCGGGGCGGACAGCTGGCTCTGGCGCGCCGGCGATCCACACGCGGCGCTGTACCTGGTGCTCGACGGACACGTCCGGGTGCTCCGCGGGGGCGCCGAGCACCGGATCGGGCCGGGCGGCGTGGTCGGATTCCCGGAGATGCTGGCCGCCGGAGCCACGGCCGCGGCCGGAGGCGCCCTGGCGGAGGTCGAGGTGGTGGCGCTCCGGCTCGGGACCGACGCGCTGCGGGACGTGTGCGAGCGCAACATGCCGGTGCTCGAGGCGTTGCTCGTCTACATGGCCGACGCCGTCGCCGACCGGCCCGAGGCCCACCTCGGGCTCGTGTCCCGGGCGTCCGCGCCCGGCCCTTCGCCGTACGACGGCCCGCTCGACCGGGTGGGGCGGACGGTGGCGCTGCACCGCGTGCCCGAGATCTTCGCGGCCGGCATGGACCCGATCGTCGAGCTCGCGGGCAGGGTCGGCGTGCTCGAGGCCGAACCGGGGCTCGGCCTGTGGACACCCGGAGAGGCGGCGGACCGCTTCTGGGTCGTCGCCTCCGGGAGCGTCCGGCTGGAGGAGGGCAGCGGGGAGCGCGTCGCCGGAGCCGGGTCGGTCCCGGGACTGGTGGAGGCCGTGGCCGGCCGCCGCCACGGCGGGCGAGCCGTGGTCGCGGAGCCGGCGACGCTGCTCACGGTCGGGATGGACCCTTTCATGGATCTCCTCGCCGACCACATCGAGCTGGGCTTCGGCCTGCTGAGGTGCTTCGCGCAGGCGCTCAGCGCCGATCCGCGCGGCTAGCCGCCCCCGCCGAAGCGACGCCCGTAGCGGAGGATCGCGGAGCCGGCAGCGCCGCTCGGCAGAACGACCACGACGTAGGCCCGGTCGTACTCCATCTCGTCGATCGGCCCGGCGGGGTCGCCACCGAGCGCCTCGACGAGCGCAGGGGTCGTGTTGCTGTGACCGAGCACGAGGTGCCGTCCCGGCGTCGCCCGGAGACGCTCGGCGAAGCCCGTGAGGTCTCGGGGGTCGTAGAGCTCCATCGTAAGGCCGAGAGTCGAAGCCGTCGGGTCGCCGGTCCCACGGGTGCGCCGGAAGTCGGTGGTGTGGACGTGGGTGAGCCCGGCCTCGGCGAGGATTCGCGCCACGAGCTCGGCCCGCTCCCGGCCAGCCTCGGAGAGGGGCGGATCGCTGGTTCCGTCTTCCGCCCGTTCCGCGTGACGGCAGAGGAAGACGACGACCGGGTCCCCCGGCGACTGCGCGGCGACGGGGGCCCCGAAGCCGACGAGGAGGAGGGCCGCGGCCGGCAGCGTGAGGCGGCGCGCGGCGCTGGAGGCCGGCCTTCCACGGCGTCGTGGTCGGGAAAGGATCATTGGGAGGCTGGTGGGTGAGAGGGGGGCGGAGCTCCGCGTCCCCGGCGTGCGCTCGGTCGGCGGCGAGAGTACGGCGGGTGGGCGCGGGAGGCCAGTGCCGCGATATTGATGCCGAGCAGAGAGGAGGGAGCGCCGGGCGCGTTGGTGTCCGGAGGAAAGTC
>CALJLC010000239.1 GCA_937982605.1 uncultured Gemmatimonadales bacterium
CTCTGGTACCGAACTCCAGGTGTGCGGGTCGCCCGACGAAGGTCGGACGGCTCCTGCGCCCGAGCCCCGGAATACCATGGCCAAGGCCTGCGCTCCCCTCGCCCGAATCCGCGTCCCCCGCCTCCTGCTCTTCCTCGTCGCGCTGCCGGTCCTCGCGTGCGGGGAGAGCACCACCGACCCCGGCGTCGATCCCGAGTCGGTCTCGGTCAGCGCGGCCTCGACGGACGTCGAGGTCGCTTCCCAGGTCCAGCTCACCGCGACGGTGTCTCCCGCGGCCGCGCCCCAGACCGTGGCGTGGTCCTCGTCGGATCAGGAGATGGCCACGGTCACCTCGACCGGTCTGGTCACCGTGCTGCTGCAGGGCACCGTCACCATCACCGCCACGAGCACGGTGGACGGAACGGTCTTCGGAACGATCGACCTCACGGCGGTCTGCCCCGCGCCGCGGGTCGTCTCGACCAACCCGTCGGACGGCGCCGAGTGGGAGAACTGGGTGCCCGATCCGGAGTGCTACGACTATCACGTCGAGGTCGACGTCGCGTTGAGCGCCAATGTGCTGACGATCCAGCCGGGCACCGTGGTCGGTTTCCAGGACGACCTGCACGTGCGCATCCGCGGCACGTCGCAGCTCGTCGCCGACGGCACCGAGGAGCTGCCGATCGTGCTGACGGGGATCACCAAGGAGCGCGACGCCTGGGAAGGCGTCGGCCTGGAGGGAACCGACCAGACGCACGTGCTGGCGTGGACCACCATCGAGTATGCCAGCGGCGACGTGCCCGTCTCGAGCTCGCAGCCGGCCGGCTTGAAGGTCAGCGACGACGTCACGGTGCGCCTCGAGCACAGTACGCTTCAGGAGAACGCCGGCTACGGGCTCTGGCTCGGCACCCCGGCCGAGGTGACCGGCGAGGGCGGCAACACGATGACGGCCAACACGCTCGGGCCGGCGTGGACGTACGGCGTGGAGGTCGAGCACGTCCTGGCCGGTGGCTCGATGATCACCGGAAACGACATCGACGACGTGGTGGTCTACCCGGGCACGATCGACAACGACTCCGAATGGCCGTTCGGCATCTTCCGGATCCTGGATCCCTCGGGCCAGCAGTTCGACGTGACCGGCTCGCTCACGCTCGGCCCCGGCGTCGAGCTCGAGTTCGAGGGCGACGACGAGATGCTGCGCGTGCTGGCCGGTGGCTCCCTCACCGCGGTCGGTACCGCGCAGGATCCGGTTCGCTTCACCGGAACGGTGCCGACGCCCGGGCACTGGGGCGGCGTGCAGTTCATCGGCTCGAACAGCGAGGACAACCGTCTCGAGCACGTGGTGGTGGAGTACGGGGGCGGCACGGACGGCAAGACGAACCGCGCCAACCTGATGATCGAGTTCGACGGCGGCGTCGGCAGCCGCGTGGAGGTCGTCAACTCCACCTTCCGGCACAGCGAGGACTACGGTGTCTACGTCGAGCTGGGCGTGGACCTGGCCGAGTTCGCCACGAACACGCTGACCCAGAACGCGCTCGGGCCGCTCTCCATCGACGCCCCGCTCATGCGCTTCGTGGCCGGAGACAACCAGCTCACCGGAAACGCGATCGACGAGATCACGGTGCACGCCGGCACGAACCGGGGTCTCGACGATGGCACGACCCTCCTCGACTTCGGGCTCCCCTACTACATCAAGCGCTTCAACTCGACGGAGTGGGAGATCCGCGCCGGGCTCACGATCCAGCCGGGCGTCGAGATGCAGATGGATCCCGACATGATCCTGTCGTTCGAGCAGGGCGGGAGCCTCAGCGCCGCGGGCACGTCCACGAACCCGATCGTCCTCGAGCGGCACGGGCTGGAGGCGTGGGGCGGCCTCCGATTCATCGACGCGAGCGGCGAGCTGGACTACATCGAGATCACCGACGGCGGGGCTTCGGCGACGACGGCCATCCTCACGCTGGAGACGATCGACGTGGACAACGCGCCGGCCTCGCTGGTCAGCCTCACGCCGAACGTCACGATGTCCGGCGCCACCTACAACATCTGGTTCGGCTTCGGAGACACGTACACGACCGGGTGCATCAGTCCGATCCGGCTGCCGCCGGGAGACAGCGTTTCGGATCACTGCATTCCCGGCTGAGCCGCGTCGCCGCGGGGTCCGGGCCGGCTTGCGCGCCGGTCCGGACGCCCGGCAACGTGACTGTACCAGGGAACCATCTTCTCGACGGAGCGACTCCGTGCCACCCTCCCCCGACCGGTCCGCGCTGCGAAGGAGCGACCGCGTCACGCAGCTGCTCGACGCTTCGTCGAGGGGGAGCGCCACGGCCTTCGACGAGCTGATTCCGCTGGTCTACGACGATCTGCGCGGGATCGCGCACAAGCGACTGCGCTCCGAGCGCACGCACCACACGCTCGACACGACGGCCGTGGTCCACGAGGCGTACCTCCGTCTGGTCGATCAGCGGGAGGCCGACTGGAGGGATCGGGCGCACTTCTTCGCGTTGGCCGCGCGCGTCATCCGGAACGTTCTCGTCGACTACGCGAGGCGGCGCAACGCCCTGAAACGGGGCGGCCCCGGCGGCCGTCTCGCCATGCGGAGCCCACTCGAGGACGAGTCTCAGGCGGCCCGGATCGTGGATCTCGTCGCCCTGGACCGGGCCCTTACCCGTCTGGCGGGGCACGATCCGAGACTCGAGCGCATCGTGGAGTGTCGGTTCTTCGGCGGGATGACGATGGCGGAGACGGCCGAGGCGCTGGGCGCCTCGCTGCGCACGGTCGAGCGCGACTGGCGCCGCGCGAAGGCGTACCTCTACAGGGAGCTCCGCCAGGAGGGAGCGGAGTGAGCCCGTCGGGTCCCGCGCCGGAGTGGGCGGAGATCGACGACCTGTTCCGACGGGCGCTCGAGGTCTCCCCGGCCGCCCGGGCTGAGTACCTGGCCGACGAGACCCGGGACGCGCCGGCGCTTCGAGCCGCGGTGGAGGAGCTGCTCGGCGCGGCCGACGAGGCCGGGACGTTCCTCGAGCAGCCTCTGGGCGGCGTTACGCGCCTCGATCTCGACGAGCTGTACGCGACCGTACGAGCGCGCGAGGTCGCGGGCGAGGCGGAGGGCGGCGAGCCGCACGAGACGGAGACGGAGACGGAGGGTCGGGGGCGCGGGGCCGGTCGGTTGGGCGAGCGGATCGGCCCGTGGCGCGTGACGGGCCGCCTGGGCCGCGGCGGGATGGCCACCGTCTTCGTGGGCGAGCGCGACGACGGTCAGTGGGAGCAGACCGTGGCGCTCAAGCTCATCCGCCGGGGACTCGACACGGACGACGTCGTGCGTCGCTTCCGCGCCGAGCGGCAGATCCTGTCGTCGCTCGAGCACCCGCACATCGCCCGGCTTCTGGACGGAGGGAGCACCCCGGAGGGGGATCCGTGGCTGGCGATGGAGCTCGTCGACGGAGACCCCATCACCACCTGGTGCGACGACCGGGCGCTACCCGTGCCCGATCGCCTCCGGCTTCTCTGCAAGGTGGGGCGGGCGGTTCAGTACGCGCACCGGAACCTCGTGGTGCATCGAGACCTCAAGCCGTCGAACATCCTCGTCGACCGTGAGGGCGAGCCGAAGCTGCTCGACTTCGGCATCGCGAAGGTGCTCGGGGAGGACCCCGCGGCGGAGGGGCACACCCGGACCGGGCTCCGCCTGCTGACGCCGGACTACGCCAGCCCGGAGCAGCTCGTCGGCGGACGCGTCACCACGTCGACGGACGTATACCAGCTCGCGGTGCTGCTCTGCGTGCTGGTGGCCGGCCGGCTGCCGTGGGAGCGGACCGACGCCGACGACTCGCTCACCGGGGCGTCGCGCTACGGCGCGGCGGCCGGACGGGTGGCTCTGGACCCGATCCATCCGAGCCAGCTCGTGACCGACGAAGCCGCGCGCCTTCGAAGCTCCGCGCGGGGTCCGCTCGCGCGTACGCTGCGCGGGGACCTGGGTGCGATCGTCCTGAAGGGCCTGCGCCCGCGGCCCGAGGATCGCTACCCGTCGGTCGAGGCGCTGATCGACGACGTGGAGGACTACCTGGCCGGTCGGCCCGTCCGCGCCCGGGCCGGCGCGTGGAGCTACCGGGCCGCCAAGCTCCTGCGTCGCCACCCGTGGGTGCCGATGGCGGCCGCGGCGCTCACGCTTGCCATCGGCGGGTACGGCTGGACGCTGGTACGGCATGCCGCGGAGCTCGAGGCCGAGCGGAACGCGGCGCAGGAGCAGGCCGAACGGGCCCGTGAGGTGCAGGACTTCCTCGTCGAGGTCTTCCGCAGCCCGGACCCGTACGGAGGGTCCGGGCCCCGGACGACGGTCGTGGAGGCGCTCGACGGGGGCGTGACGCGCATCCGTCAGGAGCTCGCCGGGCGCCCGCGGCTCCAGGCGAGCCTCCTCGGCGCCGTGGCCGACGCGTACACCAACGTCGGGCTGCTCGACTCCGCGGTCACGCTGCATGCGGAAGCGGTCGAGCTCCTGACGGCCGCCGCGGCCTCGGAGGGCCCGGAGGCGGCCGAGCGGCTCCGGATGCTCGGGCGAGCGCTCCTCGAATCGCACCGGCTCGATTCGGCCGAGGTCGTGCTCGACCGGGCGCTGCGCATCGCCCGCACGCTGCCTGCCGAGCACCGATCGATCGAGGTGGGCGTGCTCATCCACCTCGGTCGGGCCGCCTCGCGGGCGGGCGCCTACCGAGAGGCCGAGCAGCGTCTGGACGAGGCCCGGACGATCGCCGCGTCCATGGAGCCCGTCCCATGGGAGCTCGTCACGAACTCCGTGCTGG
Organism: uncultured Gemmatimonadales bacterium; assembly: GCA_937982605.1. Classification (GTDB taxonomy): domain Bacteria; phylum Gemmatimonadota; class Gemmatimonadetes; order Longimicrobiales; family Gaopeijiaceae; genus UBA2589. The sequence goes on from CALJLC010000239.1 coordinate 4,770, forward strand.
AGCTCGTGGCGGTCTATTCCCAGCTCAACGACCCGGAGGCCGCGCTCGAGGCGGCCGAGGAAGGCCTGCGCCTAAGCCGACGCGTGCACGGTGAGTCGCATCCCACGACCGCGCTGGCCCACTCCGCCCGCGCCGACGCGCTCCGCTGGAACGACCGCGACGCCGAGGCGCTCGCCGCCACGGCCGAGGCCGTGGACCGGCTGACCGCGGCCTTCGGACCGTCGAGCACCGAGGTGCTGACCGCTCGTCAGAACCTGGCCGTACGCCTCGCGGCCGCGGACGACCTGGTGGCGGCCGAATCCGAGCTCCGTCTCCTGCTCGCCGAGCACCGACGACGGTCCGGAGAGGAGTCGGCCGACGTCGGGACGACGCTTCAGAACCTCGCGTCGAACCTGAAGCGCCAGGGGCGCCTGGCGGAGGCCGAAGCGGTACTGGACACGGCGTACGCCTCGCTCGTGGCCTCGCTCGATCCGGGCCACTACCTGACCGCGTTCCCGCTCCTCACTCGCGCCGAGATCGAGCTGGCCAGCCGGGATTGGCGCGCCGCGGAAGGCTCGAGCCGGGAGGCCAGCCGCATCCTGGCGGCGGCGCTGCCCGAAGGTCACTACGCGAGGGCGGTGGCCGACTGCCGCGTCGGTCGTGCGCTCGCGGGCCTGGGCCTCGAGGCGGACGCCCGTCGCTGGGTGGAGTCGGCGGCCGAAGCCATGGCGGCGGCGCCCACGACCCCGGACGCGTACCACGCGGAGTGCCTGCGCGCGCTCGTCGGTCTCCTCGACCCGGAGCGTGAGGCGGACGACCTGGCCGAGGTGTCGCGGCGACTCGGCGAGCTGGAAGGGACGTAGCCGGGAAGAACGGAGCCGGGGGGAACGGAGCGGGGGGCGGCGGACCCCCGTAGCGGCGCGGCGTCTTCCCCCTCGCAACTCGCGTCCTATCTTCACGTTCCCCCGCTCCGGACATCCCAACGCTCGGCGTGCGTATGGTGTCTTGGATGCGGGGAGGATGTCGTCGGCCCGCGGTCGTGAAGACCGCGGCCAGGGAGAATGGTGACTTTGCTGTCGTTCGTCATGCGTGCATCGAAGCTCGCCGCGGCCCTCACGGTCGCGGCGTGTCTGTGTCTGCCGGCCGCCGCCGCGGCCCAGGGAGAGGGCACCGCCGTCCTCACCGGCGTCGTGTACGACAGCACCTCCATGAAGGCGCTGCCGGGTGCGCGGGTGGCGGTCATGGGGACGAGCGTCTTCGGTGAGACCGACGCGTCGGGGCGGTTCCTGCTCGAGGGCGTGCCGGTCGGGGAGCACTGGGTCTCCTTCTTCCACAGCCGGCTCCAGGAGCTGGGCGTGAGCCCTCCGTCGCGGCAGATGGCCTTCGCCGACGGCGAAACGGTCGACGTGATGCTGGCGGTGCCTTCCGACGAGACGCTGCTGGCCGGCTGGTGCCTGGCCGAGCAGCCGGCACCGGGCTATGCGGCGGTGGCCGGCGTGGTTCGGGACTCGCTCACGGGCGTTCCGATGCCCCGCGCCTTCGTGACCGCTCAGCCGATCACGCGCATGCCCGGCTTCCAGCCCGTCGAGGTCCGCACGGACGACGCGGGCTACTTCCGCATCTGCTCGCTGCGCGGGGACATGGACCACAGGCTGCAGGCCCGTTTCGGTCAGAGCAGCGGCCGCTCCGTGGAGCTGTACGTGCCGGCCGGAAGCGCACGGCTGCAGGACCTGGACCTGCTGATGTCCGCGGAGGGCACCCTGGCCGGGTACGTCCGCGACTACGCGACCGGCGATGCCATCCAGGGCGCGGTGGTGAGCGTCGTGGGCACGAACAGCTCGACGCTCACGGACCTCACCGGCCGGTTCCTGCTCGACGACCTCCCGCCGGGACGTCACCTGGTCAACACGAACCACATCGCGTTCGAGGAACGGACCGACTCGGTCACCGTCTTCTCCGAGGAGACCGTCGACATCGAGGTCCGCATGGCCACCGAGGCGCTCGAGGTCGAGGGCCTGGTGGTCACGGCGCGGACGCGCTTCGGGCGCACGAGCCTGGCCGGCGACTCCAAGCGCGCCGACTTCATCACGCGCGAGGAGATCGAGGTCATGCT
>CALJLC010000240.1 GCA_937982605.1 uncultured Gemmatimonadales bacterium
TCTGGGTTTTTCCTTCTTCGGGTCCTGCCCCGCCTCGCCGCCGCCCGCTGCCACCGCGCGGCCATCACCGAGCGCTCGGAGGCCCTCGAGCGCCTGCCGGTGGTCGCGCACCACCGCTCCCAGCGTGGCGGCCAGCCCGCGCTCGAAGTGGGCGGTCAGCTCCACGGCCTCCTCCTCGAACACGCCGTGGCAGGCCGCGATCGCCCGCTGGAGCACGGACGGCTCGGACCGGGGCACCCCGCTATCCGGGCTCATCGCCTTCCTTCCTCGTGTCCGGGGCCGGCGCCCGGGCCGCCGGGCCGGCGGGCGAGTCCCAGCCGACAGCCGTGCGCTGAACGAGCTCGGTCCGGAGGTTCTCGGGTCGGAGCAGCCCGGCAGCGCGGAAACCCTCCCTCGCCCTCTCGGTCACGTCGCTCTGGAAGAGGAACTCCAGGCGCGGGTCCAGCACGTACGCCTTCACCCGGACGCGGGTCAGGAACGTCTCCTTGAAGACGTCGGCGACGAGCACCACGATCGGCTTGTTGAGGAAGACGTACTTGGAGCTGGCCGCCGCCTCGAAGGCGATCTTCTTGGCCTTCACCTCGTCGGCCCACCCGGGCAGGTAGAGGTCCGTGACGACCTGGCAGTTCAGCTCCCCGGCGTTGGCGTTGGCCACCTGCTGATCGACCACCTGCGCGTTCGGGACGCTCACCAGGTTGTCGTCGGGGGTGACGATCCGGGTGGAGCGCAGCCCGATCGAGACGACCTCCCCGTACGTCCCCGCCACCGAGACCTTGTCCCCGACCTGGAACGGCTGGTCGAAGACGAGGATGAGACCCCCGAAGAGGTTCTTCAGGAGGTCCTGGGCCGCGAAGCCGATCGCGACGCCCACCGCCGCCGCCGCGGCGACGATCCCCTGCGCGTCGACGCCGAAGATCACGCGCACGATCAGGTAAGCGGCGAAGACCCAAAGCACGATCCGGATGATCGGAACCAGCCGCTTGAAGAAGAGCCGCCGGGCCGCGTTCCGCTCCGCGAGCGTGTCGAGGAGCCAGACGATCCCGCGGATGGCGTAGTTGAAGAGCAGGAGCACGACGAGCGACCAGGCCACGCCGACGCCGAAGCCCTGGACCTGGCGGCCGGCCTCGCCGAGGACCTCCCCCGCCGCCTGATCCGCGGCGGCCTCTCCCTCCCCTCCCGTGTCGAGCGAGTCGAGTCGTCGCGCCAGGGCCTCCTGACCCGCGAGCAGACGATCGAGACGGGCCCCGAGCGAGTCGAGGACGGCCTCCTGCGCGGTCGCCGGCTCGACCGGACCGGCTCCGGGCGCGTCCGACGCAGGGGCTCCCCCGGCTCCTTCCGCACCCGCGACGAGTGTCGGAGGGCCGAGTGCGAGCTGCCCGGCCGCGGTCGTGTCCCGGTCCGCCGCGCCGTCGGGCCCGAGCACGACGGTGTCCACGGCGACGCCCGGGGAGTCGCCCGCCTGAGGCTCCCCGTCGCCTTCACCCAGGAAGCCGCAGCCGCCGGCTGCCGTCACGAGAACCAGGCACGCCACGACCCGTCCGAGGCCTCGGACGCTCGCCTGCGCGCGGGGGAAGGGAGACCGTATGGTCGGTGCGGGGTCGGAGTCGCTGATCCGGCGCGGGAAGATACAGCAGACTGGCCCGACCCTGCGAGCGAGACCATCATCGGGAGGCGGGAGCCGACGATCCGCCGTCACGACCGAGGAGCAATGAGACGCGTACCGTCCGCCCTGACGCTCGATTCGATCCCCGCCCGCGTCTGGGTGGCCTTCGCGCTGGTGCGCGCGCTGAAGTGGGACTCGCTCCTTCGCCCCCCCTGGTGGCACCCGGCGATGGGCCTCTTTCCCGCAGCGATCACCCTCGCGGAGAACGGCTTCGACCTGCTCGCCCTGCTCGGGATGCCGGGCTACGAGCACGGCGGACCGAACGGCCACAGCACCTCGCCGGTGACCCTCGTCGTGGCGCTGGTCCTCAGCGTCACCGGCGGAGGTCCCGTGGCCTTCGCCGTGCTGCATCTGATGAACTACGCCGTCACCGCGGCGGCGCTGGTGGTGCTGCACCGGCTCGTGACCCCGGTGCTCGGGCGCGGCACGGCGGCCCTCTTCTGCGTCGTCTGCCTGCTCCACCCGGTCTTCTCGGTCCAAGCCGGGACGATGTACCTGGAGATGCCGCTCTTTCTCTGCGCCGTCTGCGCCCTCGCCGCATGGCTCGACCGACGGCCGGGACGTGCCGCGCTCTGGGCGACGCTCGCCGTCACGATCAAGGAGACCGGTCTCATCGTTCCCGCGTCGCTGGCGATGGCGGCGCTGGTTGCCCGGGGTCCGCTGGAGGGCCGCCTCCGGCGCGCCGCGCTCCTCGTGGCGGGTCCATCCGCCTGGATCGTCGGAACCCGCCTCCTGCGGCGGGCGGCCGCGGCTGACTCGGACGACTTCGAGTACGTCCCTTCGCTGGACGCGGTCTTCGGCGGCATGGCGCAGTACGTGGAGCGCTTCCTGTTCAACGTGCCGGACCTCCTGCTCCTGCTCGCGATCTTCGTGGTGGCGTTCACGATGAGCATCCCCCGCGTCTGGAGCGCGCTGCGCGGCGCCACCCCGGCCGGGGACGACACGCCCGCGTCCCCAACCACGCCGACACCGGCGACCCCGGGCGGGCCGGGGGAGCAGGAGGCCGATCGGGTCCTCGCGCTGGTCGCCCTCCCGATCGTCTTCTTCCTGCTGCTGTTCATGGTCGCGCTGCCCCTCGTGGCGGGCTTCTCCATCGTGCTTCCCCGCTACTTCACGGTCATCCTGCCCTTCCTTCTGCTCTGGGCGGGCCACGCGGTGATGAGGCTCGCGGGGGAGTCCGCACGCCGTGCCGCCACGGTGACCTTCGCGGGGCTCGGTCTCCTCTTCGCCGTGAACACGAACGGAGCGCTCTATCCACCCGACGTCGACACCGAGGGACCGGGCAACGACCACCCCCTCGCCGAGCGCTCGAACGCCTACCGTCGACTCCAGGACCTGCAGCTCGAAGCGATGCGGGCAGTGGAGGCGCTCCCGGACGTGCCCGTCTTCTACGGGCACCACGAGCACTTCCTGCTGCGCTGGCCCGAGCTCGGGTACGTCAGCGGCCCCCTCGCGGACGGACACGACCTGTGGACCGAGTCGCTCGTCGGGCTGGTCACGGACCGCGAGTTCCCGCCGTGCATCTACGTCCTCTACAACTACCCGTGGCTGGGCGGGACGGAGGTCCTCAAGCTGGTCCGCTTCGCGGACGAGCATCCGGTTCTCGACGTGCAGACCGTGCTGGAGCTGAGCGAGGGTCGGTACCGGATCACGCTGGCCCTCATCCACCGCAGGGGCGCAGATTGCCCCTCATGAGTCCCGGCCGCGTCCCGTTCAACCGACCCCACCTGGTCGGTACCGAGTTCGACCGGATGCGGGAGGCCGTCGAGGGACTCGTCATCTCCGAAGGCGGGCCCTTCACCGAGCGCTGCGAGCGCCTCCTCGAGGAGATGACCGGCGCCGAGGTCGCGCTGCTCACGTCCTCGTGCACGCACGCGCTCGAGATCGCCGCGATCCTTCTCGACGTCGGCGAAGGCGACGAGGTGGTGATGCCGGCCTTCACCTTCGTGAGCACCGCGAACGCCTTCGCGTTGCGCGGAGCCCGACCGGTCTTCGCGGACGTCACGCCGGACACGCTCAACCTCGACCCGGCCGCCGTCCGCCGGGCCATGACCGATCGCACCCGGGCGATCGTCGCGGTCCACTACGCGGGCGTGGGATGCGAGATGGACGAGCTCGGCGAGATCGCGGACACGGCGGGCATCCCGTTGGTGGAGGACAACGCGCACGGCCTGCTGGGTCGCTGGCGCGGCCGGCCGCTCGGCACCTTCGGTGTGGCCGCCACGCAGAGCTTCCACGAGACGAAGAACCTCACCTGCGGCAAAGGTGGAGCCCTCCTGCTCAACGACGCCGACCTGGTGGATCGGGCTCGCGTCATCCGGACGAAGGGGACGAACCGCGCGGCCTTCCAGGCGGGGCTGGTGGACCGCTACACCTGGGTCGACCTCGGCTCGAGCTACCAGCAGTCGGACATCCTCTCGGCCTTCCTGTTCTGCCAGCTCGAAGCCCGAGACCGGATCCAGACCGAGCGCAGGGAGATCTGGGATCGCTACCACGCCGCGCTGGCCGGGTGGGCCGCGGACGAGGGAGTGCAGCGCCCGGTGGTGCCCGAGCACGCCGACCAGACGTATCACATGTACTTCCTGCTCCTCCCCACCCCCGCCGACCGCGCGCGCTTCATCGCGCACCTGGACGACCGGGGCGTGAGCGCGGTCTTCCACTACGTGCCGCTGAACGCATCACCCATGGGCGAGCGCCTCGGCGCCCGGGCCGGGGACTGCCCGGTCACGGAAGACGTGAGCGCACGTCTCGTCCGGCTCCCCTTCTTCACCGGTCTCGACGAAGCGAGTCAGCAGCGGGTGATCGACGCGGTCACGGAGTACCGGTGTGGCTGAGGCGGGCGGAGGAGGCGCCGGCCGGCCCTCGAAGCGCATCGCCGCGGTGCAGTCGAGCTACATCCCGTGGAAGGGGTACTTCGACATGATCCGGCGGGTCGACGAGTTCGTGCTCCTCGACGACGTGCAGTTCACACGGCGCGACTGGCGGAACCGGAACCGGATCAAGACGGCGCAGGGCCTCGCATGGCTGACGATCCCCGTCGAGACGAAGGGTCGGTATCGCCAGACGATCTGGGAGACGCGTGTCGGGGACGCCGGGTGGCGGACCCGGCACTGGAAGACGTTGCGCCACGCCTACGGCCGTGCTCCGTACTTCGAGCGCTACGGCCCGCACATCGAGGCGCTGTACGGAGAAGCCGACGACGAGCGGCTGAGCGCGGTGAACCACCGCTTCCTGACGGCCATCTGCGCCCTGCTCGACATCGACACCCGTCTCACCTGGTCGATGGACTACGAGAGCACGGGGAGCAGCTCCGAGCGACTCGTGTCCCTGTGCCGGAGCGCCGGCGCCGACGAGTACCTGTCGGGACCGAGCGCTCGCGCCTACCTGGACGAGTCGCTCTTCCGCGAAGCCGGCATCGACGTCGTGTGGATGGAGTACGAGGGCTATCCCGTGTACGATCAGCTCCATCCGCCCTTCGAGCACGCGGTCAGCGTGCTCGACCTGATCTTCCACACGGGCCCGGAGGCGATCGCTCACATGCTCCCGCTCGCGCCCGGGGTACGCTCGTGAAGCTCTCGATCGTAACGACGTTGTACGGGAGCGCGCCGTATCTGCCCGAGCTCCACGAGCGGTGCACGGCGTCCGCGTCGACCCTGACCGACGACTTCGAGATCGTCCTGGTCAACGACGGCTCACCGGACGACTCGCTGTCCGTGGCGCTGGAGCTGCACCGCCGGGACCCCCGCGTGCGCGTGGTCGACCTCGCGCGCAACTTCGGGCAGCACAAGGCGCTGCTCACGGGGCTCGAGCACGCGCGCGGCGACCTGGTCTTCTGCCTCGACAGCGACCTCGAGGAGGATCCGGCGTGGCTGCTGGACTTCCATGCGACGATGCAGGAGTCGGGCGCGGACGTGGTGTTCGGGGTCCAGCGGAGCCGGAAGGGCGGCCCGTTCGAGCGACTGAGCGGCACGCTCTACTACGCGCTGTTCAGGATGCTCTCGAGCTACCCGGTGCCGCCCAACCAGGCCGCGGCGCGCCTCATGACGCGACGCTACGTCCGCGCGCTGGTGGCGCACCGGGACCAGGAGGTCTACCTGGCCGGGCTCTGGGCCATCACGGGGTTCGAGCAGGTCGCGGTGCCCGTCGACAAGGCGGACAAGGGGCACTCCTCGTACAGCCTGCGAAAGAAGCTCGGGCTCATGCTCGCCTCGGTCACCTCGTTCAGCAACGTTCCGCTGGTGCTGATCTTCTACCTCGGAATGGCGGTCACCATCGTGTCGCTCACCGCGGCGACCGCCGCCCTCGCTGCCAAGCTCTTCCTCATCGACTTCGACGTCGGCTGGCCGTCGCTCATCATCTCGGTGTGGCTGCTGGGCGGGCTCACCTTCATGTGCCTCGGGGTGATCGGCATGTACCTCTCGAAGATCTTCGTGGAGACGAAGGACCGGCCGCTCACCGTCATCCGACACGTGCACGAGCGCGATTCCGGCCCGGAGCACGAACGTCTGCGGGCGACCCGGGCGGAGTCGGTGTGACGAAGCCGGGTCACGAGTCGCTGAGACGCCGGGTCGACGCGTACTACACGGCCAAGATCCGCGAGCACGGCCCGACCGCGGAGGGGGTCGACTGGAACTCCGCCGCGTCGCAGCGGCTGCGCTTCGACCAGCTCCTCCGCGTCCTCGAGCCGCCGGAAGGCGCCGCGTCGGTCGAGGCCGGGCCGGCCGGCACCCCCTCCCTGCTGGACTACGGATGCGGCTACGGCGCGCTGGCGGACCACCTCGACGAGCGCGGCGAGCCGGTCCGCTACGTCGGGTACGATCTCTCCAGGGAGATGCTCGACCAGGCCCGCGCCCGGGACCCGCGCGGCACGAGGACGTTCGTCGACTCGCTCGAGGGTCTGGAGTCCTGCGACTGGGCGGTCGCCAGCGGCGTGCTCAACGTGAAGCTGAAGACCCCGGAGCAGACGTGGGCTTCGTACGCGCTCGACGTCGTCGCCGATCTCGACCGCTGCTCGAGCCGGGGCTTCGCGTTCAACGCCCTCACGAGCTGGTCGGATCCGGAACGCATGATCGAGGAGCTCTGGTATCCGAATCCGGCCGAGCTCTTCGATCACTGCAAGCGGAGCTTCTCCCGACACGTCGCCCTGCTCCACGACTACGGCCTCTGGGAGTTCACCATTCTCGTCAGGAAGGACGTCGCATGAGCCGGAAGGTGGTCATCTTCGGGACCGGGGAGTTCGCGACGGTGGCGCGCGTCTACCTCGACGAGGACAGCGACGACCAGGTCGTCGCCTTCACCGTTCACGCGCGCTACGTGACCGGAGACGAGCTCGAGGGGCTTCCGGTGGTTCCCTTCGAGGAGCTGGAGACCCTCTATCCGCCCGACGAGGTCTCCATGTTCGTGGCCATCGGCTTCAGCCGGGTCAACCGCGCGAGGGCGGAGATCTTCGACGAGTGCAAGGCGCGCGGATACGAGCTGATCTCGTACGTCTGCTCGAAGGCGACCGTCTGGGGCGATCTCGACATCGGCGAGAACAGCTTCGTCTTCGAGAACAACGTCATCCAGCCCTTCGCGCGCATCGGAAGCGACGTGGTGCTGTGGAGCGGCAACCACGTGGGCCATCACGCCGTGATCGGGGACCACTGCTTCATCACCTCCCACGTGGTCATCTCGGGCGGCGTGCGCGTCGGCGACTACTGCTTCATCGGCGTCAACGCGACGCTCCGCGACCACATCACGATCGGGCCTTCCACCGTGATCGGAGCGGGGGCGCTGGTCATGAAGGACACCGAGGGCGAGTCGGTGTACACGGAGCCGCGCACGCGTGCCTCCGACCGGCGCAGCTCCGAGCTGGACATGTGATACCCGTGCCACGAGCCCGGTCATGAGGTGGCGCAAGCACGGTCGGGTGTTCGACCCGCCGACGCAGCTGTCGTGGGTGGCGAGCCACGCGTCGGTGCCGTGCGCGCTGCCGCTCGAAGATCGGGTTCGCGTCTTCTTCGGCGCGCGGGACGAGGCGAACCGCTCGCACGTGGGGTTCTTCGACTTCGACCCGACCGACCCGGCCGCTTCGGTGGCGCTCGCCGACGAGCCGGTCCTCGCGCCCGGCGGCGCGGGAGCCTTCGACGAGAGCGGCACGATGCCGTCGTGGGTGCTCCGCGTCGGTGACGTCGTGTGGCTGTACACCATCGGCTGGACTCTGGGCGTCACGGTTCCCTTCTACAACTCCGTCGGGCTGGCTCGCTCCGAGGACGGCGGCGCGAGCTTCACGAAGGTCTCCGAGGGACCGCTCTTTAGCCGTGACCGAGTCGACCCGTACTTCACGGCGTCCAGCTGCGTGCTGCGCACCGACGAAGCGTGGCGGATGTGGTACCTCTCGTGCACCGGGTGGACGAGCGTCCCCGAGGGACTCCGGCACCGCTACCACATCCGGCACGCCCGCTCCGACGACGGCGTCGCCTGGCGTCGTGACGGCACCGTCTGCATCGACTACGGCGACCCGGACGAGTACGCCATCTCCCGACCCAGCGTCGTGCGAGACCGGGATCGTTGGCGCATGTGGTACTCGCACCGCGGCCCGTCGTACCGGATCGGCTACGCGGAGTCACCCGACGGGATCGCCTGGACGCGTCACGACGACCGCGTCGGCATCGACGTCTCCGAGTCGGGGTGGGACGCCGAGATGATCGAGTATCCGTGCGTCTTCGACCACGGCGGACGGCGCTGGATGCTGTACAACGGAAACGGCTACGGGGCCTCGGGCATCGGCCTGGCGGAGCTCGTCGAGACGGATTGAACGGGCGGTCGGCGCGGCACGCCGCACCGGCCGAGCCTCAGCGCTCGGCCTCCATGACCAGGTGCGTGTACGGCAGCCGCAGCAGGTCGTGGCGCACGTGCATGACCACGTCGGGAAAGGCCGGCTCGACGAGCGGCCGCCACGCCTCGAGCCGCCGCACGTGCTCACCGCGATCGCCCGCCACCAGGCGCCGCGCGATCGCGCTCTGTCCGTCGACGAAGCAGGGGTCGATCGTCACCACCCTGCCGCCGGGCCGTAGCGCGCGGCGGGCGACGTCGAAGAAGCCCCGCACGGTGGCGTCGTCGAGGTGGTGCAGAACACCCATGGCGAGCACGAGATCGAAGTGCTCCGTCTCGGGCACGGTCTCCGCCCCGATCGGGCCGAGACGGAAGGCGGCCCGCTCCCCGTATCGCTCGCGCGCCTCCGTGATGTACGCCTCGTCGACGTCGAGCCCCGTGTACTCCACGCCGTGGAGGACGTCGAGCAGGTCCCCGGGGCCGCAGCCGCAGTCGAGGACGACGTCTCCGGGCCGCGGCCGCACGTAGAGCCGCACGATCTCCGCGCGCGAACGCCGGGCCCCGAGGAGGTTCGAGAAGAGGCGGTACGCCGCGGGGAGGGCGAGGACGCGCCGTGGGTCCAGCCGGGGGCTCGTGCTCACGTCCGGTACCTCACGGGTCCGTGGGCACGTCCTCGGGCACCAGCCCGAGCAGCGTGTCTCCCGGCCCGGCGTCGAACGCCGTGTCGGTGGCCGCGATCGTGACGCCTCCCTCCTCCGAGACGGCGATCAGCGGGACCGCGCTCCCCCCGTGCTCGGCACGCCACGCCGCGAGCCCGAACTTGTCGGTGAGCGGCGTGGCCTTGATCGTGTGGCCCGCGGCGAAGCGCCGGTGCAGCTCCTCGAGGTTGAGCGCTTCGTCGAAGAGGATGCGCGCCCGCAGCTCGGTCCCGATCTCGGAAGCGCCCTCGCTCGCCTTCCTCGCCGGGGCCACCTGGAAGAGGTTCTCCCGCCCGAAGAGGTGGATGAAGTGCTGCGCCGAGAAGGCGTTCACGTCGTCGTTCGACGTCATGGCGAAGAGCTTGCCGATGCCGGGCATCTCGAGGGCCACGTCGGCTTCGTCGCTCAGGATGCTGCCGTGGTATGTCTCGAGTCCTTCCATCCGCGCCGCGCGTATCCTGCGGCGGTTCGTGTCCACGAGCAGCGAGGGGACGTCGAGTCGGGCGAGCGCCCGGGCGATGGCCCGGCCGACCGCGTGCGCGCCGACGATGATGACGCCGGCCGGGTTGCGCTGCGCGAGTCCGAGGCGGATCGCCAGCGGTCGACCCAGGAGCCCGTAGATCGCCACGGTGCCGGCGATCATGAGGAAGACGACCGGGACCAGCCGCTCCGCCCCGGCGAAGCCCTCCTGCTCCAGTCGTAGCGCGAAGACCGCCGTGACCGCCGCAGCGACGACGCCGCGCGGCGCCATCGCGGAGACGAAGATCCGGTCCCGACGAGAGATCCTGGAGCCGAGCGTGCACAGCGCCACGCTCAGGGGTCGCACGACGAGGACGAGCATCCCGAGGAAGACGAACTCCGACAGCCCCAGGCTCTGGAGGTCCTCGAAGCGCATTCGGGCGGAGAGGAGGATGAAGAGCGCCGAGATCAGCAGGATCTGGAGGTTCTCCTTGAACTCCGTGATGTGGCTGATGTCGACCCGGCGCTGATTGGCGAGCGCCACGCCCATCACCGTCACAGCCAGAAGGCCCGCCTCGTGCTGGAAGAGGTTCGCCAGCGCGTAGCCGAGGAGCGCGAAGGCGAGCGCAGCCGCGCTGTGCAGGTGGTCCGGGATCCAGAAGCGCTGGAGGCAGACCACCAGGAACCAGGCCGGCAGCAGACCGAACGCCGCACCGGAGGCGAGCGTGCGCACGATGCCCAGCGCCGGGTCCACCCCCGAGTCGACCAGCGTCTCGAAGACGAGCACGGCCAGCACCGCGCCCACCGGATCGATGAGGATCCCCTCCCACTTGAGGACGACGCCGCCCTGCCCCGTCGGCCGGATCTGGCGCAGGAGGGGGATCACGACCGTCGGACCGGTCACGGTGAGGATGGCACCGACCAGAACCGCGAGCGGCCACGAGAAGTCGAGGAGGAAGCGGGCACCGACCGCGCCGCAGAGCCACGTGACGACGACACCGAGCGTGACGAGTCGCGCGACGACTCCCCCGGAGCGGCCGAGCTCCGGGAGGTGCAGCGTGAGCGCACCCTCGAAGAGCAGGATCGCCACCGAGAGCGAAACGAACGGCAGGAGCAGCTCGCCGAAGATCTCGTCCGTGGCCACCAGCCCGAGCCCTTCGGGTCCGGCGGCGATGCCGAAGACGATGAAATCGTCCA
>CALJLC010000241.1 GCA_937982605.1 uncultured Gemmatimonadales bacterium
TGGCGATCGACCCGTCGAACCCGAGCGTGCTGTACGCGGCCACGTACCAGCGGCTCCGGCGCGCGTGGGGCTTCAACGGAGGCGGCCCCGGCTCCGGGATCTGGAAGTCGACCGACGGCGGCGAGACGTGGAACCGACTCTCGGGTGGACTCCCCGGCGGTGAGCTCGGCCGCATCGGCATCGCACTGGCCGAATCGAACCCGAGGGTGCTCATGGCACTCGTCGAGAGCCCCGACGACGACGAGCAGGGTGTCTGGAGAACCGAGGACGCCGGCATGAGCTGGGAGCGGGTCAACCGGCAGAACATCCGGCCGATGTACTACTCGCACATCTTCATCGACCCCACGGACGACCGCCGGGTCTACACGCTCGCCACGCGCTCGTACACGAGCGCCGACGGCGGACGCACCTTCGAGCAGATCGCGCTGGCGCCCACGTACGACGTCGGCATCCACGCCGACCATCACGGACTCTGGATCGACCCCAACGACCCCGAGCACCTCTACCTGGTCGGCGACGCCGGCATGCACGAGAGCTACGACCGGGGGCAGAACTTCCGGCGGATGAACAACTTCCCCATCGCGCAGTTCTACGCGATCACCGTCGACATGCAGGACCCGTACTGGGTGTACGGCGGCCTCCAGGACAACCACTCCTTCTTCGGTCCCTCCGAGACGCGCCGCTGGGCCGGCATCCTCAACGACGACTGGATGCAGAACGGCTTCGGCGACGGCATGTACTGGCAGTCCGACCCGAGCGATCCCCGCTACGCCTACGGCAGCTCCAACGGCGGGAGCTACCACCGCTACGACACCCGCACCGGAGACATCCTCGACATCTCCCCGGAGCCTCCGCTGGGTGAGAGCTACCGATTCGACTGGACCTCGCCGATGATGCTCTCGCAGCACGACCCGAACGTGCTGTACGTGGCGGGCAACCGGCTCTTCATCTCGAAGGACCGCGGAAGCTCGTGGACGTCGACGGCCGATCTGAGTCGACGGATCGACCGAGACGCGCTCGAGATCATGGGCGTGCGCGGAAGCGACATCACCATCTCCCGCAACGACGGCACGTCGTCGTTCGGCGAAGCGGTCACGCTCGACGAGTCCCCGCTCGACCCGGCCGTGCTCTGGGTCGGCTTCGACGACGGGAATCTCCAGGTCAGCCGGGACGGCGGAGGGACGTGGACCGAGGTCTCGAGGAACGTGCGCGGGATCGCGGACGGCACGTACGTGAGCCGGATCGCCGCGTCCGCGTTCGCGCGCGGGACGGCGTACGCCACCTTCGACGCCCACCGTGACGGGGACTTCCGCCCCTGGGTCTTCCGGACCCGCGACTTCGGCGCCAGCTGGGAGCCGCTCCACGCCGGCCTGCCGGAGATGGGCGTGGTCAACGTGATCGTCGAGCACCCCGACGACGCGGCGACGCTCTTCGTCGGGACGGAGCACCACGTCTTCGCCAGCACGAACGGTGGCGCCGACTGGGCCAAGGTCCCCAACCTGCCGACGACGCACTACGACGACATGGTGATCCACCCGCGCGAGAAGGATCTGGTGCTCGGCACGCACGGCCAGGGACTCTGGATCCTCGACGACACGCGCCCGATCGCCGAGTGGGCCCGCGCGTCCGCGCCGGTCACCGTCTTCTCCTCCGCCACCGGGACGCTCTTCCACTACCGGAAGGACACGTCGTACCGTGGCCAGGAGGCGTACGCCGGCACGAACCCGGTCGACGGAGTCGAGATCACCTACCGGATCCGTTCCGGCTCGGGAGACGCGACGCTCCGGGTCACCGACGGACGCGGCAGGCTCGTGCGCCAGATGACCGTTCCCGGCGGCGCGGGAACGCATCGCGTCAACTGGGACCTGCGTCACGGCCTGGGCGACGGTCCCGAGCGGTGGGCTCGCTGGGACGACCCGGCACTCGCCCGCAACATCGAGGAGCGCGGACCCTTCGTGTCGCCGGGCACCTTCACGGTCACCGTGGAGGCGGGCGGGCAGCGCGGCGTGAACACCGTCCGCGTCGTCGGCGATCCCGAGATGCCGATCACGCAGGCGATGTACGAGAGCCGCGAGCGCTTCCTGCTCGAGGCGCTGGAGCTGCAGCGGCAGATCACCGCCACGATGCGGGATCACGGGATCCAGGGTGGCGGCTTCGGCTTCGGCGGAGGTCCCTCGACGGCGCCGAGCACCCCCGAGGAGAAGCTGCGCGCGGCCAGCCGGCTCATCCGTCAGGTGTACGGCGGCCTGAGCGGCAGCGCGGTCCGGCAGGGCTCGCTCTACCCGCCCACGGTGGCGCAGCGGGAACGGGCGCTGGAAGCCCGGAGGCTCTACGACGAGGCCCTCGCCTCGATGGAGAACTGAGCCGATGCTCCTCATGGCACACTCGGGCTTCCGCTATCTCGTGCTCCTGATGGGGCTCGTCGTCGTCGGCTACGCGGCCTACGGGATGGTGACGGGGCGGCCCTACGACACGCGGATGCGGGCGCTCTCGGCGATCTTCACCGGCGTGCTCGACCTCACGGTGCTGCTCGGCTTCGCCAACCTCTTCACCGGGATGTTCTACCCACAGCTCGGCGGCCACATCGTGATGATGGTGCTGGCCGCCGCGGTAGCACACGTGGTCCACGGCGTCATGAAACGCCGCCCCGACGACCAGCGCACGTACGCGCCCCACCTGGTGGGCACGGCGGTCGTGCTGGCGATGGTCGTGGCGGGCATCATGGCGATCGGCCGACCGATCGTGGGCTGACCGGCGCCCGGAACCGGCCCGAGTCGACCGTGAGCCGCCAACCCCCGGAAGAGGCGACCCCCGCCCCGGCCGCAGAGGAAGGACCGGGCCGGCCCGTGTCCGACGACCTCGGCCTGGTCATGGGCGGCGGCGGCGCGCGCGCCGCGTACCAGGTGGGCTTCCTGCGCTACCTCGCCTCGCGATGGCCGGAGCTGCAGGTCCCGTACATCCACGGTGTCTCGGCGGGCGCGATCAACGCCGCCATGCTCGCCTCGCATCACGGCACCTTCGGGCAGGCGGTGGCCGAGCTGGCGCACCTCTGGGGCGACCTCACGGTCGACCACGTCTTCAAGGTCGATCCCCGCTCGCTGGCACTCAACAGCGTCCGCTGGCTCGGCCAGCTCGGTGGAGGCGGTCTGCGCGGGGGCCGAATCCGGGTTCGCGGGCTGGTCGACACCGAACCGCTCCACCGCCACCTGACCGAGACGCTGCACGCGGTCGACGGGGAGATCACCGGCATCCGCTACAACCTCGAGCACGGTTCGCTGCGCGCACTGGCGGTGTCGACGACGAGTTACTCGACCGGCGCGTCGGTCACCTGGCTCGAAGGTCGGGGCATCGAGCCGTGGCAGCGCCCGCAGCGCTTCACCGAGGTCACGCGGATCACCGTCGATCACATCATGGCCTCGGCGGCGCTTCCGCTCATCTTCCCCGCGATCCAGCTCGGGTCCGACTGGTACGGAGACGGTGGCATCCGGCTCACCGCGCCGCTCTCGCCGGTGCTCCACCTCGGCGCTCGGCGGATCATCGCCATCTCGAATCGATACGCGCGCAGCCGGCGGGAGACGGAGGAGACGAGCATCCGGGGGTACCCGCCGCCGGCCCAGGTGGCGGGCGTCCTGCTGAACGCGGTCTTCCTCGACCTCCTCGACAACGACGCGCTGCGCCTCGAGCGACTCAACCGCCTGCTGGAAGCCCTTCCGGAGGACCAGCGGCACGGGCTGGAGCCGGTGAAGCTCCTGGTGCTCCGGCCGTCCGTCGACCTGGGCCGGCTCTCGTCGCAGTTCGAGGCCAGGCTCCCGCGCTCGATCCGCTTCATGACGCGGGGGCTGGGCACCCGGGAAACGAAGAGCCCGGACGTGCTGAGCCTGATCCTCTTCCAGCCCGACTATCTCAACGCGCTCATGGAGATCGGCGAGGCGGACGCGGCGGAGAAGGCGGACGAGATCGAGGCGTTCCTCGAGGGCTGAGCGGTCTTCCCGCGCGGGCGCTCCACGGCCCCGCCGGCGTGGCTCCCCCGCACCGTTCGGGGGTACTCGAAGAGCCGCGAGATTCACTCGCGGCGAGCTCCGTCGGGTTAGATTTCAGGGACCGGCCCCACGGAACGAGACGGGCCCGCGCAGGAGGTGCCTCACCATGGCCGAAGACAGGAAGCTCGCCACCGAACGCGAGTCCCGCGAAGTCGCCGAGCAGGCCCGGGAGCAGGACTGGGAGAAGCACAGCTTCGCCCGCATGCTCTTCGAGGGGAGCCTCGACCTCTCGCTCATCGAGTCGATCCCCGAGCCCGATCCC
Source organism: uncultured Gemmatimonadales bacterium (assembly GCA_937982605.1). Taxonomy (GTDB): domain Bacteria; phylum Gemmatimonadota; class Gemmatimonadetes; order Longimicrobiales; family Gaopeijiaceae; genus UBA2589. Next base: position 4,303 of record CALJLC010000241.1, read on the forward strand.
GACGAGCGGGCGCGGGCCGACGCCTTCCTGGCCCGGCTCGAGAGCTTCGCGCGGGAGCACATCGACGGCGACGAGATCGATCGGGTGGGCCACGTACCGCAGGAAGTCCTGGACGGGCTCGCGGAGCTCGGGGCGTTCGGGATCAAGACGCCGCAGGAGTACGGCGGCCTCGGCCTGAGTCAGGTCTCGTACAACCGTGCCCTCGCCATCGTCGCGTCGCGCTGCGCGGCCACCGGCGCCTTCCTGTCGGCGCACCAGAGCATCGGCGTGCCGGGCCCGCTGCTCAAATTCGGGACCGAGGAGCAGAAACAGCGCTACCTGCCGCGCCTGGCGAAGGGTGCCCTCTCGGCGTTCGCGCTGACCGAGCAGGACGTCGGCTCCGACCCGGCCAACATGTCGACCACCGCGGTTCTCTCGGAGGACGGCACGCACTGGATCCTGAACGGGGAGAAGCTCTGGACGACGAACGGCCCGCGCGCCGAGATCATCGTCGTCATGGCGCAGACGCCCCGTCAGGAAGGTCGGAAGAGCAAGCCGATCACGGCCTTCATCGTCGAGACGGCGTGGGAAGGCGTGGAGGTCGTCCACGAGTGCTCCTTCATGGGGCTGCGCGGACTCTCCAACGGTGTCCTCCGCTTCACGAACGTGAAGGTCCCGCGCGAGAACCTGCTCTGGGGCGAAGGCAAGGGGCTCAAGCTGGCGCTCATCACGCTCAACACGGGCCGCCTGGCCCTCCCGGCGTTCTGCGCGGCCGCGGGCAAGGGCTCCCTGGAGATGCTCCGCGACTGGGCCAACGGCCGCGTGCAGTGGGGCCTGCCCATCGGGAAGCACGACGCCATCGCGCAGATGCTCGGAAAGATGGCGGCGGACACCTTCGCGCTCGAGTCGCTGGTCGAGCTGATCGGCGCCATGGCGGACTCAGGCAAGTTCGACATCCGACTCGAGGCCGCCGTCGCCAAGCTCTGGGGTACCGAGACCGGGTGGGAGCTGGTCAACGACGCGCTCCAGGTACGCGGCGGTCGAGGCTACGAGACGCACGCCTCGCTTCAGGCCCGCGGCGAGACCGCCTATCCCATCGAGCGATCGCTCCGGGACATGCGCATCAACACGATCTTCGAGGGCTCCTCGGAGATCATGCGCCTCTTCATCGCGCGCGAGGCCGTCGACCGGCACTTCTCCGTGGCCGGTGACCTCGTGAACCCGAAGGCGTCGGCCGGTGCCAAGCTCACCGCCCTGGTGAAGGCCGGTCTCTTCTATGCGTGGTGGTTCCCCACCCGCTTCCTCGGATGGAGCTTCTGGCCGCGCTACTCGGCGTACGGCCCGCTCGCCGGGCACCTCCGGTGGGTCGAGCGCACGTCACGGCGGCTCGCCCGGTCGACGTTCTACACGATGGTCCGCTTCGGCCCGGGGCTCGAGCGCCGGCAGGCGGTGCTCGGTCGCGTCGTCGACATCGGGGCCGAGCTTCTCGTCATGACCGCCACGATCGTCCATGCGCGGGAGCTCGCACGACGCGGAGGCGACGCCAGGGGAGCGGAAGCGCTCGCCGACACCTTCTGCCGCCAGGCACGCCGGCGGGTGGCCGCGAGCTTCCGCTCGCTCTTCCGCAACGACGACGCCGCGACGGCCGCGCTGGCGGGGCGGTACCTCGCCGGGGAGTTCGAGTGGCTGGAGGAGGGCGTGGTGTCGATGGACGTCTATCGGAGCCAGGTCGAGGCCGCGGTGCGCACCGGGGCCGACGCGGAGGAAGCCCCGGCCGCGAACCCCGAGCCGGTCACCGCCGGCTAGGTCCGGCCCGTGCTGCGCCCGCGGGGCGTCAAGGTCACGGTCGTCTGGACGCTCGCGCTCCTCTTCCTGGGCTCGGTGGTGCACGCCACCGAGTCGAGCCTCGCGTGTCCGGACTGGCCGACCTGCTTCGGGACGATGATGCCCGAGATGACGGGCGGGGTCTTCTGGGAGCACCTGCACCGGCTCGTGGCCGGCGGGCTGGTGCTGATGTTCGGTCTCGCCACGTGGCTGGCCGCCCGCGAGACCGTCCCGACCGACGGCGCCGACCGGCGGTGGATCGTCCGCGCTTCGCTCGCGGGCGTGGCGCTCCTGATCGTCCAGTCGGTCTTCGGGGGCCTCACGGTGCTCTTCCGGCTCCCCGACCTGGTATCGACGACGCACCTCGCGCTCGCGTTCGCGTTCCTGGCGCTCGCCACGGTGCTCGCGACCGCGACGCACGGGACGACCCCGGACCACCCGCCGGTGCCCCCCCCCGCCGGCGACGAGCCCGGAACGGGCGTCCGGCTCCGGGTGCTCGCCGCCACGGCGGCCGGCCTCGTCTTCGTCCAGTCCGTGCTCGGTGCTCTGGTTCGCCACACCGACGCCGGCATGGCGTGCCCGGACGTCCCCCTCTGCCTGGGCCAGGTCGTCCCGCCGCTGGTGAACCTCCAGATCACCGCGCACTTCGTGCACCGCGTGGTCGCGCTCCTGACCACGGTGGCCGTCCTCGGCCTGGCGGCGTGGGTCCGCACGGCCGACGTGCCGGCGGCGGTCCGCCGATGGTCCGCCGCGGCGGTGGTGCTCGTGCTGGCGCAGGTGGCCCTCGGGATCGCGTCGGTGGTCACGGTCCTCGCGGTGCCGTGGGTCTCGCTCCACACGCTCGGGGCCGCGCTCCTGCTGGTCGCCCTGACGGTCATCGCCACGCTGGGCGGCCGGGCGGTGAACGCCACGGCCCCGAGGGCGGCGCCGGTCGAAGCCCGCTCGCTCTGAGCGCGGCGCGCCCGTGAACGCCACCGCGGTCGGAGACCTCCTCGCGCTCGTCAACGCGAGCCTCAACGCCGCGAGCGCCGTCGCACTGGTCACGGGGTTCGTCTACATCCGCAGGAAGGTCGTCGACCGGCACCGCCGCGCGATGCTCACGGCGGTAGGCGCGTCCACGCTCTTCCTGGTCTTCTACGTGACCCGTGTGCTTCTCACCGGCACGCACGAGTTCGCTGGCGAGGGCCTCGCGCGCACCGTGTACCTCTCGGTCCTCGTCTCGCACATGATCCTGGCGGTGCTCGTCGTCCCCTTCGTCCTGCGCATCCTCTGGCTGGCGTACCACGAACGCTTCGACGAGCACCGGCGGCTGGCCCGCTTCGTCTTCCCGGTCTGGGCGTACGTCTCGGCGACCGGCCTGCTTGTCTACGTCCTGCTGTACCAGGTCTACGGGTACGTGTGAGCGACGCAGGGCGCGGGCGGCTGCTGGGATACGCGGAAGCCGTCGCCGCCGCTTCGCTGTGGGGCTCCTCCGGGATCTTCGCGGTCAACCTCTTCCGTCTGGGCGTTCCGCCGGAGAGCCTCGCGCTGCTCCGTCCGCTCCTGGGGGGCGCGATCCTCCTGGCCGCTGTCCTCGTCGTGCGGCCGGCGGTGCTGCGCGTCGAGCGGCGCGGCCTCCTCCTGATCTTCCTGGGCGGGGGCGTCGCGGTCGGCGTCTTCCAGATCGCCTACCAGCTCTCGACCGACGCCGTGGGCGTGCCTTCGACCGTGGCGATGCTCTACCTGGCCCCCGCCGTGGTCGCCGCCGCCTCCGGACCGATCCTCGGCGAGTGGCCCGACCGGACGCGCCTCGCGCTCCTGGCCGTCACGCTCACCGGGGTCTGGCTCTCCGTTCTCGGTGCCGAGGAGGTCACCGCCACCTTCGGCTCCTCCGGAGTCGGATGGGGGCTCCTCGCCGGGCTGAGCTACGGCGCCTACACGCTCTTCGGCCGGTACGCGACGCCCCGCTACGGCTCGCTCCCGATCGTCGTCTGGAGCACCCTCGGCTCCTGCGTCGTGCTCGCGGTGGCCGTGCCTCTCACGAGCGGGCCGGTCGTGCTCCCGGAAGGCGGACGCGCCTGGAGCCTGCTCTTCGCCTTCTCCCTCGTCACGATCGCCGTGGCGCACTCGCTCTTCTTCGACGCGCTCGGCCGCATCGACGCGAGCCGCGTGTCGATCGCGACGGCGGTCGAGCCGGTCGTGGCCGGGCTCCTGGCGACCGTGCTCCTGGCGCAGGGCCTTACCCCGCTCGGATGGGCGGGGATCGGGCTCGTGGTCGTCGGCGTGGCCGGGGTCGGCGTCACCGCGCGGGCGGATGAACCCGAAGTCGGCGAGCCCGTGGCCCCACCCGGCGGGGGCGGCTGAGCGCTCCCGGATCCGGATCCGGGCCGTCGACCCCGGGGACCGTTCCCGCTCAGGCCGACGGAAAGGAGATTTCGACCTCCGCGCCGCCGTCCGGCACGTTGCGCAGCTCGATCTGGCCACCCATGCGCTCGATCGCCTTGCGCGCGTGCGGGAGCCCCAGCCCCAGCCCCTCGGACGAGGTGGAGTAGAACGGATCGAAGGCGCGTGCGAAGGCCTCCTCGCTGAAGCCGGCGCCGCGATCGCGGACGGTCAGGCGCGCGCGGCCGTTCTCCTCGGCCACGGAGAGGTCGACGGTGGCGCCGCCGCCGAAGCGCGCCGCGTTGTGCAGCACGAGGTAGAGCGCGTCGAGCAGAGCGGGGCCGTTGACGTCGGCATGCACGCTGGGACTCGCCAGGAGAAGGCGCACCCCCACCTCCTGATCCGCGGCGAACTCGCGCGAGACCGTCTGGGCCAGCTTCACGAGGTCCTGCCCCTCGCGGTGCTCCTCGATCTCCTCGATGAAGAAGTCGAGGTCCTGCAGCGCGCCGAGCGCGCGGCCGATGCGCTCGGCGAGCTCGTCCCGGTCCGCATCCGGGGGCGCTCCGGCCAGCGGCTCGCGAACCGCCCGGTGGAGGTAGGCGCTGACGCGGGTCACGGCCTCGCGCATCGCCGCCTCCCGCTCGACCTCCCGAGGGGCCCACCCCTCGGCGAGCGCCCGGTGCAGCTCGGCCTCGGCGCTTCCGGGCTCGAGGTCGCCCGGAGTGCGCCCGCGCCGCACGGAGTCGATCACCCGGCGGAGCGCGGCCTCGTACTCGCCCCGGCCCTCGGACAGCCCCGAGACCCGGCCCTCGGTGTGGCCTTCCTCCCTTCCGAGACGGCGGCCCTCCTCGATGCCGGCCGTGGTGCCTTCCTGGAGGCCCGCCGCCTTGCCTTCCCGGATCCCCTCGGCGCGGCCCGCCACCCGGCCGGCTCCACGCCCCGAGGTGCGCCCGAGACCGAATCCCGCCGCGGCGGGGACGAGCGCGACGACGAGCACCACCAGCGGATCCATTTGCGAGCGTCTCCCTTCGGGGGCGTTGGGGGGCCGAATCTTCGCATCGGCTCCGGACCCGGGCAACACGCGAAGAGAGAGGAGGTTGCGGGGCTCGGAGGGGTGCCGGTATGCTCGCGGCCCGTGAACAAGGAACGTGAGCTCAGGCGCCTCCTGCGTGGGTCCTCGGACCCCGACAACCCGACGCCGGAACAGCTCGAGTCGCTCCTGCACGACGTCCGCCACATCGCGGTCGTCGGGCTGTCGCGCTATCTCGAGAAGCCCGCGCGTCGCGTGCCGTCGTATCTGGCGGCCAAGGGCTTCGACGTCATTCCCGTCAACCCGAACGCGGCGAGACTCCTCGGGAGACGGTCGTACGCGCGGCTCGAGGACGTGGAGGAGACGGTCGACCTCGTCCTCGTCTTCCGGCCGCCCGCGGAGGCGGCCGCCGTCGTGCGGGCGGCGCTGGCGCACGACGACGAGCCGGCGATCTGGCTACAGACGGGCGTGACCGCTCCGGAGGCCGTGCTGGAGGCGAGGTCAGCCGGACGGACGGTGGTCCAGGATCTCTGCATCTTCCGCGTCCACCGCGCCCTCGTCGCCTGACGCGGTCGTAGACCGTTCCGACTGCGGCACCAGCGTTGCGGCTTCCTTGCGCACCGATCCCTCCCATCGACACAGGTCGTCCCCGCGCCCCTGGCAGGACGTGTGCCGTACGGAGGCGCCTCCGCCGAAGGTCTGGTCCAGAACCTCCTCGGCGAGTCCCGACAGGAGGTGACAGGCGTCTCCTCCCGGATCGGCGGCGATGAAGAAGAGGGCGCGACCCTCGACGACGAATGGCCCCCGACCGAAGCCGCCCACGGGCCGGCCGAAGAGGCGCTTGAGCAGACGCCCCGCACGCCGGCGGGCGACGCCGTAGGTGATGGCGTCCGGCAGGAGCCGGACGACCCGGGACGGGCGCTTCTGCTCCGCCAGGAGGCGGCCCACGCGATGGAAGACCTGCGCCCCGTCGGGTCGGCGGATCACGAACCGGAAGAGGGCGCTGACGTCATGGTCCGAGAGGCGGACGCGACGCCGCACGTCGTCGCGGAACTGACGGATCTGGCGCTCGACGACATCGCTGAGTCCGAACCGTCGGGGGATCGTCCGCGTGGGGTCCTCTTCCTCCAGCACCTCGCCCGGCAGGTCCATGTCCCGCATGACCTCGAGCAGCCGCAGCGCAACGACGGCCTGAACGCGGCGCGGCCCGGTGTCGGCTGCGGGAACGGCGTCGGACTGCTCCAAACGACCTCGCACGGTGGAGGGTCGCGGCGCGAGCGCGCCGCGGCGGACGGACGCGGTAATGTCGAGTGGTCCGGGATGCGGAGCAAACCCTCTTCGACGGGTCGGAGGACCACCCGTGCTCCGCGGATTTCAAAAACGTACCAATATGAGAGTGACACCCTCCGCGCCCCGCTCTATATACCGGTGTCGGTGCATGCCGACCTCGAGCGGGGGAGTAGTGGAGGTGTTCTCGTTGGCCCACCCTGGGGGGGCTGGTTCTTCGTGCCATCGAGCCCTCCGCCTCCCCCGCTCCCGTCGGGGCGTCGGGCTCGGTACCCCGTCAGCCGGACCCGGCCTACCTTTCCGGGCATGAAGCGATATCCGGCCTTCGACCCGCCCGAGTACGTCGACTGGACCCCCGATCCCGGCCTCGTGCGCGCCTTCGGCGACACGCTCGACCGCCATCCGGATCGAGAGGCGATCGTCCGGTCGCTGGAGCTGGAGGAGCTCCTCGGGCTCTACCGCGACCTGCTCCGCACCCGGTTGCACGACATCGGGCTCCAGCGCTGGGTCCGCACCGGGGTCATCTCCAAGGCGTGGCTCGGCACCGGCGAGGAGGCGGTGACGGTCGGCAACGTCCGTGCCCTCGACCCCGCCCGGGACGTCGTCTCCCCGATGATCCGCAACGCCGGCGCCCTGCACATGATGGGCATGCCCCTCGCCGACATGTACCGCGGCTACCTGGCCACGTCGGACTCTCCCACCGGAGGGCGGGACCTGCACATCGGCGACCTCGACGCCGGGATCGTCCAGCCGATCAGCCACATGGGCACGAGCGTGACGATCGTGACCGGCGTCGCCCTCGCCTTCCGGAATCGGGGGGAGAAGCGAGTGGCGATGACGTGGATCGGCGACGGGGCCACGAAGTGCGCCGCCTGCCACGAGGGGATGAACCTCGCGGCCGTGCTCGACCTCCCCGTCGTCTTCGTCATCCAGAACAACCAGGTGGCGCTCGGAACCCGCGCCACGGAGCACGGCATCGGCGACCTGCACGCCTGGCCGGCGATGTACGGGATCGACGCGTGGGTCTGCGACGGCAACAACGTCCTCGATGTCTACTCGGCCACGCGGCTCGCGGTGGAGCGCTGCCGGGCCGGCCGCGGGCCGGCCGTGATCGTCGCCGACACCTTCCGAATGGGCGGCCACGCCACCCACGACGAGCGTGAAGCTCGGGAGACCTTTCCCCCCGAGCTCTTCAAGGCGTGGGGGCGTCGGGATCCGATCGGGCTCTTCGAGGCTTGGTTAGGAGAGCGCGGTATCGACGTCCGGACGCTCGAGGGAATCGAGGCCGAGGTGACCGCCGAGATGGACGCGGCCGCCGCCGAGGCCCTCGAATCCAAGGACAGGCTGCCTATACCTGAACAAGCATTGTACACAGGATTCTCGGAGGGCGACACGCTCGTTGGCCTGAGAAACAGGCCTGTTACGATCGATCCGTAGAAGTACGCATTGCGCATTTCCGGTGGCTCAGACGACACTTCCTGCACGTTGCTTGTACACTCCTTGAACAGTTCTCGCGAATCGATTACCTTACGCGTCATCAAAGATCGGGAATCGAGGAGTCTTCGATCGGCCCAGGGGGGGGAACGACGAATGCTGAACCCAGACAGAGACCACGCCAGCAGCCCGGATCTCGAGCGCCCGCTCGAGGAGCTGTCCGACGAGGAGCTCGTTTCGGCGCATCTCGACGGCCGCCCGCGTGCCTTCCAGACGCTCTACGACCGCTACCGCGATCGTCTCGTCCACTTCATCACGCGAAAGACCGGAGATCCCGACCGGGCCCAGGATCTCGTGCAGGAGGCGTTCATCCGGGTCACCCGGCACCTGCACCGCTTCGACACGTCCAAGAAGTTCTCGACCTGGATCTACACGATCGCCGGCAACCTCTCCAAGAACGAGCTCCGCAACCGGTCACGGAGCCCGCTGGTCCTCTTCCAGAAGCTCACGGGCAGCTGGGACGACGACCACCGCCCCATCGAGTTCGAGGACTACTCGACGAAGCCGGACGACCTCTACCGGAAGCGGTATCTCCGCCGACTGGTCGAGGACACCGTGCAGACGCTCCCGGAGCACCATCAGCTCGTCTTCCGCCTCCGCGAGCTCGAGGGGAAGAGTTACGAGGAGATCTCGGAGATCACGGGTGTGAATCTCGGGACGGTGAAGAGCCGGCTGCACCGCGCGCGCAACTCCTTCGCGCAGCGGATCGAGCCCTTCCTCAACTGAAGCTTCGTCCCCACTCTGTCCGTAGAGTGG
>CALJLC010000242.1 GCA_937982605.1 uncultured Gemmatimonadales bacterium
ACGAGGCGCGCTCCGGGACCCCCGACGCGCGCCCGCCGGAAGCACCGAGGGGGGCGGCCGCTTGCCAACGAGGCTCTTTCGGTGGTCTTGGCCGGTCGGCTCTTCGAGGACCGGGTGGCGCTCCACGAGGCGCGCTCCGGGACTCCCGACGCGCGCCCGCCGGAAGCACCGAGGGGGCGGCCGCTTGGCGAAGCTGGCCTTTCGGCGGTCTTGGCCGCGCAGGTCTTCGATTCCCCTTGCCAGCGGCCCCGACCGGGTCGGCGTCGGGCGCGACACCTCGCGGAGCGCGCCTCGGTGGAGCGCGGGAGGGTGATCGAAGAGCCGCCGGTGATTCGCGGAACCGCCAGCGCGTCGAAGCGAGGTGACGCGCCCGCCCCCACCCGAGAACGGAATCCGCTACGACACGGGCCGCCCCGCGGGCATCACCTTCGCCGCCCACAGCCCGGAGTTCATGTCGCTGAAGAAGACGTGGCCCTTGTACGGCTGCGGGCCCCAGACGCTCACCTGGTTCGGCAGGAAGCCACCCGGGTCCTGCGGCTTGTAGACCGCGATCTCGCGGCCCTGCCGGAAGAGGTCGCCCATGAGCTCGCCGGAGACGTCGACGACGCGCAGCCCGCCCTTGTAGTAGGCCTGGTAGAGCACGTCGTCCTCGACCCAGATGTTGTGCGTGCCCGCCTCGGGGACCTCGTAGCGGGCCACGTCCTTCGGGTTCTCGGGGTCCGTGAAGTCGATGACGTGCAGGTAGCCGCTCATCCGGCCCTGGACACCACCTTCGCCCGTCACGGGATCGTACGGCTGGTTGTCCGACCCCTCGCCGGCCCACGCCTGCCCGCGTCCGCCGCCGATCTCGTCGCCGAGGAAGAGGTAGAACTTGCCGGTGGACTCCTGCCGGTACGGGAAGGCCGCGTGGGTGGCGCCGACCGGGTACGGAACCGCGGTCACGAAGACCGGCTCCTCGATCGTGCCGCCCCACCGCCCGTTGCCCACGTCGACGACCACCACGCCGGTCTGCCACTCCGACGAGTACGCGATCCCGTCGTCGACCCACACGTCGTGGACGCGGCTGTCGGGGTGGTTGTACTCGCTCACGAAGCGCGGCGAACGGAGGTCGCTCATGTCGATGATGACGTACTTGTCGCCGCCGGCGAGGGCGAAGAGGTGGTCGTTCGTGGCGAACATGTTGTGCACGCCGCCGGTCACGCCGTTGGAGTCGAAGGTCGAGGCGATGGTGGGGTGCGCCGGGTCGGCCATGTCGAGGATCACCACGCCGTTGCGCCGGTTCGAGGCGCCTTCCCGCGACAGCGCCGCGTACCGCCCGTCCGGTGAGACCTTCACGTCGTTGACCGTGCGCGCGTCGATCTGGATCGAATCCGTCTTGACGATGTTCGTCGGGTCGGTCACGTCCCAGAAGAAGGCCCAGCCGGAGGCGGACCAGGTGCCCGTGATGGCGTAGTCACGGCCGTCGACGCCCTCGAACACCCAGAGGTCGGAGGTATGCGACGTCGTCACGGAGCCGCGACCCTGCAGCTCGATCGGCCGCACCGCCTCGCGGCCGCGCACGAGCACCGTCGAGCGCGCGCTCAGCGGTCCCGAGAGCGCCAGCACGGTGTAGCGGCCGGGCACCTCCGCCACGAATGCGCCGTCCTCCACGGTGGCGGCGGCCCCCGGCGAGCGGATCGAGTCGTCCGGGACGAAGGTGTACGTCCACTCCACGGGCACGTCTCCGACGTCGGCGCCCCCTGCCGTGGCACGGGCCGAGAAGCGGAGCACGTCTCCCGTGCGTGCGGTCGGCGCGCCTCCCTCGATCACGAGGCCGTCGGCCGGAAAGGCCTCGACCCGGTACGACGTCTCCTCCAGCACCCGACCCTCGACGGATACCGAGATCGTGACCGGACCTTCACGGTGCGCGCTCACCGTGCCGAACCGATCGACGCTCGCCACCTCGGGCGCGGAGCTGCGCCAGGCGAAGTCGGGCTCGGGGCGGCGCGTCCCGTCGGCGTGCCACGCCACGGGCCGATGCGTCAACGTCGTCCCGACGAAGAGCACGTCGGCCGACGGGTGCACATCGACGCGCGCGATGGCCGGCCACGCCACCTCAACGGGGATGGTCAGCGTGGGCACGGGCGCGTCCGAGCCGGTCGGGAGGACCCCGGTGGCCACGATCTCGAAGGAGCCCGCTCGATAGCCCTGCACCCGGCCGTCCCGCACGCGTACCGCATCGCGGGGCGCCGCGAAGCGGACCGCCACGTCCACGACCTCGCCGTCGGCGTTCGTGACGGCGACGGTGAGCGGAGCGGAGGAACCGATCTCGAGGGAGAGGCGCTCCGGCGTCGCGACGAGGCGCAGCGGGCCCTGCTGGGCGGAGGCCGTGGCCGGCAGGAGGAGAGGCGCGGCGAAGGCGGCCGCGGCGGAGAGGGTCACGGCGCTCAACAGGTGCAGCGCCCCGGCGTGTCTGTACATTACCGCAGCTCGTTTCGCTCGGGTGGTCGGTCGCTGAAGGTGACCGTCGGATCACCCGGCGAGCAAGGAGTGCCCGGTGTCCTCACCGGGCCCACGTCCCGATGATCCGGAGACCCGAAGGTGAAGCCCAGATCGTTCGTCCGTCCCGCCGTCCTCGTCGCGCTGCTCGCGGCGCTGTCGGCTCCCGCAGCCGCCCAGAACCGTGTCACCCCACCCGAGGACTTCTTCGGCCACGAGGTCGGCGCGGACTACGTGCTCTTCAACTACGAGGCGATGCACGACTACGTCATCCGCCTCACGAACGAGTCGGATCGAATGATCCTCGACACGCTCGGACTCACCGAGGAGGGTCGGCCGCAGTTCCAGGCGATCATCACGTCGCCGGCGAACCACGCGAACCTGGACCGCTACCGCGAGATCAGCCGGCGGCTCGCGAAGGCGGACGGCCTCAGCGAGGCCGAGGCGCGCGCCCTCGCGGCCGAGGGCAAGGCCGTCATCTGGATCGACGGCGGCCTGCACGCCACCGAGGTGCTCGGCGCCGCGCAGCTCACGGAGATGATCTACCGGCTCAACGAGTACACGGATCCGGAGACGATGCGGATCCTGGACGACGTGATCATCCTCGCCACGCACGCCAACCCGGACGGGATGACGCTCGTCTCGGACTGGTACATGCGCATCGACGATCCGATGGCGCGATCGACCTCCGGCGTGCCGGTGCTCTACAACAAGTACGCGGGACACGACAACAACCGCGACTTCTACATGGCGGCGCTCGCCGAGACGCAGAACATGAACCGCTCGATGTACCGCGAGTGGTTCCCGCAGATCGTCTACAACCACCACCAGACCGGCCCGCAGGGCACGGTGATGTTCGCGCCGCCGTTCCGCGACCCGCCGAACCACTACCTCGACCCGCTCATCATCACCTCGCTCGACCAGGTCGGCTCGGCGATGCACCACCGCTTCGTGCGGGAGGGCAAGGGCGG
>CALJLC010000243.1 GCA_937982605.1 uncultured Gemmatimonadales bacterium
GCGCCGAGTACGAAGCGTCGATCGAGGACCTCTTCGGCCTGCGCATCGACGCGTCGGCGTACCTGCCGACCGAAACGCTGAGCGACAACTTCGACAACATCGCCGACGCGCAGATCCTCTCGGCCACGCTGATCGAGAGCTACATGCGCGCTGCGGCCCAGGTCAGCCGCGACGCGGTCGGCGACGTCTTCGCCTCCCCCGCCACGACCGTGTACAAGGTGCCGAAGACCGTGTCCCAGGTGGAGCACGTCGAGGGCACGCCGCTCGGCACGCGGGGCGGCATCTCGGTCACGCACAACTTCCCCGCGGACGGGGACTACGTCTTCGAGCTGGATCTGCACCCGAGCCCGGACGGCCAGCTCTTCGGCCTCACCGCCGGCGTCCAGCGGATGGAGGTCGCGGTCAACGGAGCGCGCGTGGCGCTCCTCGAGCTCGATCGCTGGATGAGCGAAGGCGACCCGACCGGCCTTCGCGTCGAGACGCCCCCGATCCACGTGCGCGCAGGCCCGCAGCACGTGACGGCTGCGTTCCTGCTCGACCGCGAGGGCCCGGTCACGGACCTGATCACGCCGCTCGACTTCACCCTGGCCGACCCGAACATGGGGGTCGGCTACGGGGTCACCACCCTGCCCCACCTGCGCGACCTCTCCATCAGCGGTCCCTTCGCGGTCACGGGCGTCTCGGACACACCGGCGCGCAAGCGGATCTTCTCGTGCCGACCCACGGCGCCGGACGAGGAAGAGCCGTGCGCCGAGCAGATCATCGAGAGCATCGCCACGCAGGCGTTCCGGCGACCGCTGGAAGGCGGAGAGGTCGACGAGCTGATGTTCTTCTACCGCGAGGGCCGCGAGCAGGGCGGCTTCGAGATCGGGGTGCGGAACGCCATCTGGGCGATCCTCTCGAGCCCGCGCTTCATCTTCCGGCTCGAGCGCACGCCGTCGCGCGTCGACCCGGGTGAGGTCTACGAGCTCGACGACATCGACCTCGCCTCGCGCCTCTCCTTCTATCTCTGGGCGGCCCCGCCCGACGCGGAGCTCCTTCGCGTGGCCGAGCGCGGACGCCTCTCGGACGAGGACGAGCTCGTCCGGCAGGCCCGACGGCTTCTCGCCGACCCGCGCGCGGAGTCGCTCGCGACGCGCTTCGCATCGCAGTGGCTGCGCCTCCAGGACCTCGAGAAGATCAACCCGGACGCGCAGCTCTACCCGTACTTCAACCACCAGCTGAAGACGGCGATGGATCGCGAGACCGAGCTGCTCTTCCACACGATCGTGCAGGAAGACCGGAGCGTCCTGGAGCTGCTCACGGCGGACTGGACGTTCGTCAACGAGCAGCTCGCCGCGCACTACGGGATTCCCGGCGTGACGGGTCGCGACTTCGTCCGGGTCCGCCTCGAGGACGAGAACCGCCGCGGCCTCCTGGGGCACGGCAGCATCCTCATGATGACCTCGCACGGCGACCGCACCTCTCCGGTGCTGCGCGGCAAGTGGGTCATGGAGGTCCTGCTCGGCTCGCCGCCCCCGCCCCCGCCTCCGGCGGTCCCGACGCTCGAGGAGACGGAAGGCGCGGAGGGATCGCGACAGCTCACGACGCGGGAGCGCCTGGAGATGCATCGGGACAACCCGGCCTGCATGTCGTGCCACCGGGTCATCGATCCGATCGGGCTCGCGCTCGACAACTTCGACGTGACCGGTGCGTGGCGGATCAAGGAGAATCTCAACGACATCGACCCGAGCGGCGAGCTGTACGACGGCAGCCCGATCGAGGGGCCGGCCGGACTCCGCCAGGTCATTCTCAAGCGACCCATGGTCTTCCGCCGCACCCTGGCGAAGAACCTGATGGCGTACGCCCTCGGACGGCGCGTCGAGTACTACGACATGCCGTCCATCCGCGCGATGGAGCGCGAGGCCGCCCGAAACGGCGACCGCATGTCGGATTACATCCTCGGCGTCGTCACGAGCCCCGCCTTCCGGATGAGCCGGGGCGTGGCGCTGACCGACGACGCACCCCAGCACTGAGCGAGCCATGCACCTGATCCACGCGCCTCTCGAGCGCCGGACGTTCCTCAAGGGGATGGGCGCCAGCGTGGCCCTGCCCTTCCTCGACGCGATGGTGCCGGCACGGCGGATGTCGAGCGCGGCGGCGGCCACCGACGTCACCCGCTTCGTGGCCATCGAGATGGTGCACGGGGCGGCCGGATGCAACGAGTGGGGCGCCACGCAATACCTGTGGGCGCCCGAAGCGGAGGGCTCGAACTTCGACCTCACGCCGAGCGCGCTCCAGCCCCTCGACGACTGGCGCGACTACCTCACGATCGTCAGCAACACGGACGTCGGGGGCGCCGAGGCCGAGCTCCCCCGCGAGATCGGCGGTGACCACTTCCGCTCGAGCGCGGTCTTCCTGACGCAGGCGCACCCGAAGCAGACGGAGGGCTCGGACGTCTACGTCGGTACGTCGCTCGACCAGATGTACGCGCAGCGCTTCGGCCAGGACACGCCGATCCCGTCCATGCAGCTCTGCATCGAGAACGTCGACCAGTCGGGCGGCTGCGCGTACGGCTACGCCTGCGTCTACACGGACACCGTGAGCTGGGCGAGCCCCACCGAGCCGCTCCCGATGATCCGGGACCCACGGGTCGCCTTCGACCAGCTCTTCGGCCGCGGCGCGACGCCCGAGGAGCGCGCGCAGCGCCGGCGCACCGAGCGCTCGATCCTCGACTGGGTGCTGCGCGACCTGGGCGAGCTCGAGCGCTCGCTCGGCGCCGACGACCGCGCGCGCATGGACCGATACGTCACCAACATCCGCGAGATCGAGCGGCGCATCCAGACGGTCGAGGCGCGCAACATGAGCGGCGAGCCGAGGGAGCTCGCCGAAGCGCCCGCCGGTGTGCCCGACGACTACGGGGACCACGTGCGCCTCATGTTCGACCTGCAGGCGCTCGCCTTCGCCTCGGACATGACCCGGGTGGTGACGTTCAAGACGAGCCGCGACGTGAGCGGCCGCGTCTTCCCCGAGACGGGCGTCACCGCAGGCTTCCACGCCGCCTCGCACCACGGCGGCAACGAGGAGCGCGTACTGGAGTTCAACAAGATCAACCGGTACCACATGAGCCTGATCCCGTACTTCTTCGAGAAGCTCTCGGAGGTCACCGAAGGCGACACCCACCTGCTCGACAAGACGTTGATCGTGTGCGGGAGCCCGATGGGGGATCCGAACCTGCACAACCACAAGCGCTGCCCGCTCTTCTTCGCCGGGGGCGCGAACGGCCGGCTGCCCAGGGGCGGTCTGCACATCAAGGCTCCCGACGGCACCCCGATGGCCAACGCCCTGCTGACGGCCTCGCACCTGCTCGGCATGGACGACATGGAGTCGTTCGGCGACTCGACGGACGCGCTGCCTCTCTCGGTCGGCCGGAGCTCGACGGAGGCGGGAGCGGCCCGATGACGAGGTTCCCGGTGGCGGGGGGCCGCGCCCGATGACGAAGCTGCTGCCCCTCCTCCTCGCGGTGCTGCTCGCGGCGCCCGCGACGGAGTCGCCCGTGGCGGACGCGGCCCAGCGGGGTGACGTCGAGACGGTGCGCGTCCTCCTGCGCCAGGGCGCCGACGTGAACGCCGCGCAGAGCGACGGCATGAGCGCGTTGCACTGGGCGGCCGCCAACGACGACACGGAGCTCGTCGGCGTCCTGCTGTACGCCGGCGCCAACACCCGCGCCACCACGAGGCTCGGAGGATACGCACCGCTGCACCTCGCGGCCCGGGCCGGCCACGCCGCCGCCATCGAGGCGCTCGCCGCCGGAGGCGCGCAGGTCGGCGCCGTGACGGCCACCGGCGTCACCGCGCTGCACTTCGCCGCGCAGGCGGGGCGGCCGGCGGCGGTCCGGGCGCTGCTCGAGGCCGGCGCCGGGGTCGACTCCCGCACGGCCGCGGACGACCAGACACCGCTGATGTGGGCGACCGCCGCCAACCGGCGCGACGATCCAGTCGGGCAACGCGCCCTTGGATTGTTGAAAGAGTTCGTACGCGATCGTTTTCGACCCTTCGACGTTGTACGGCTCGTGCATGCCGGAGGTCGAGAGGTGATACCAGCCGAATCGCTCGCAAGCCTCGATGCACAAATCGAACACCGCAAGCGACGACGGCGTATCCACCGAAATCGCCGTGCCGCCGTACGCCGCGGCTTGCGCGACCTTGTTCGGCGCGGCAAGGCCGTTCGTGAGCAACACGGCGCGCATGCCCGCGCGCGCCGCGTAGGCCGAGGCCGCGCACGCGACGTTGCCCGACGACACCACCGCGACCGTATCCATGCCGCGTTCGCGCGCGTGTGAAATGCCGACCGATACCTGCCG
The DNA here is from genome assembly GCA_937982605.1 of uncultured Gemmatimonadales bacterium. Taxonomy (GTDB): domain Bacteria; phylum Gemmatimonadota; class Gemmatimonadetes; order Longimicrobiales; family Gaopeijiaceae; genus UBA2589. Next base: position 4,343 of record CALJLC010000243.1, read on the forward strand.
GTCTTTGAACGAACCGGTCGG
>CALJLC010000244.1 GCA_937982605.1 uncultured Gemmatimonadales bacterium
TCGAAGAAGTGGCGCTCGGCAAGAAGGGTGAATCGATCGCCGTCGACCACGACCCGAGGGACTTCCGGAATGCCCCTCCCCGGGACGCCACGTACCTCATCACCGACACGCCGCTGGACCGGAAGGACTTCTTCCGTTCCGCGGAGAAGGCCCTCGAGGACCACCTCTTCCGGGAAGAGACGCTCGAGCTCTTCTCGAACGAGGCCCTGAAGCTCTACTCGCGCCCGGGCGAGTCCCGTGAAGCGTTCGAGGCCCGCTGCGAAGCCGCTGCCGAGGATGCCGCGGACGCGGAGGCGGAGAAGCTGCGCGACCGCTACGAGCGGAAGGTGGACGCCGCGAGGAAGCGCCTCGCCTCGGCAGAGCGCCGGGTCCGAGAGCTCGATGTCGACGTCGGTCAGCGAAAGCAGCAGGAGCTGATCGCCGGCGCAGGGCAGGTCCTTTCCATGTTCCTCGGCGGACGGCGGAGGGTGAGCGGGCTGTCCGGCATGGCCTCGCGCCGCTCCCAGACGCGGCGCACGCAGGAGCGGTTGCAGAGCGCCCTCGAGAAGCAGGAGGAAGTCCAGGAGACGCTCGCCGAGCTCGAGGACGAGCTGACCGAGGAGCTCGACGAGATCTGGTCGCGCTGGAAGGCGACCGCCGGTGAGATCCGCTCAGTGGAGATCCCGCTCGAGCGCACCGACGTGCGCCTCGAGGAACTCGTGCTGTTCTGGGCCCCGCCGGCCTGAGCCGGGCGGGCACCGACGCCGACGACCCGGAACCGCCGCCCGGACCATGCCCCACGGTCGGTGACCTCCCGACGGGTGCGCCCGCGCAGCGTGCCGGAAACGCAACGAGCCCGGCGGCCGCGGATGGCCGCCGGGCTCGCGCGTCTCCGAACGGGTCCGACTACGCCCGGGCCTTCAGCAGGTCGCGGATCTCACCGAGGAGCTTCTCCTCGGCGGAGGGCTCCGGCGGAGCCGGCGGCGGAGCCGCTTCCTCTTCTCGCTTCAGCTTGTTGAAGGAGCGCACGAGCATGAACACGGCGAAGGCCACGATCAGGAACGAGACGATCTCGTTGGCGAAGACGCCGTAGTTGATCGTGACCGCCCCGGCCTCCTGAGCCGCGGCCAGCGTCTCGTACGGGCCCGCCGCGGTGCCCTGACGCACGGTGATGAAGAGATTCGAGAAATCCACCCCACCCAGCAGCAGCCCGATCGGCGGCATGATCACGTCGGTCACGAGCGACTTCACGACCGTGCCGAACGCGGCGCCGATGATGATTCCGACCGCCATGTCGAGCACGTTGCCCTTCACGGCGAACTCCTTGAACTCCTTGAGCATCACGACCCCCTTGGGGTGGGTGGAGCCTGGGGCGGCGCCGGTCGGGAAGTGCGCCGCCGGATCGCCGCCAAGGTAGGGAGCGGCGGAGGCGGGCGCATGATCGCGCCCGGAAGACCCGCGCCGCTCGGGCGTGATCGACGGGGAAACCGGGCCGAAGTGGACGCGTGCTCGCCGCGCCACCTACGTTGACGGCCCGGACGACGAGCGCAGCAGGCAGGGAGGACCGATGACGGAACGGTGGATGGACCGGCGATCCTTCATGGCCACCGGCGTCGCGGGGCTGGCCGGCGGCGGTCTGGCGGGAGGCGGGCTCGGAGCGTCCGTCGGAGCCGACGCGGGACCGAAAGCGGCACCCCCGGTCGCAGGCGCGCCCGTCGACGTGCAGTCGGCCGAACCGCGCGACCTCTTTCCTCGCGTCCGCGAGCAGACGTTCCTGAACGCGGCCGGCGGCACCCCCCTCGGGGCCTTCGCCGAGCAGGGCATCGAGCGATACCTCGACTTCATTCGGCACGGGCCCGCCGGGGGCCGCGGGGAGTACTTCGGCGAGGTCATGAGCGGCGTCCGACCGCGCTTCGCGGCCCTCATCGGCGCGGACGAGGACGAGATCGGACTCGTCGAATGCACCAAGGCCGGGGAGCAGATCGCCATCGACGGCCTCGACGCGCTGCACGCCCACGGCAACGTGGTGACCAACGACCTGCACTTCTCGGGCTCGCTGCACAACTACGAGGGGCTCGCCCGGTCGGGCATCGACGTGCGGGTGGTCCAGGCCGGCGATGCATGGCGGGTCACCGCCGAGCGGATGATCGACGCCATGGACGACCGCACGGCGCTCGTGGCCGTCTCTCTCGTCTCGAACGTCAACGGACACGTCGAGCCGATCGCGGAGCTCTCGGAGGCCGCGCACGCGCAGGGCGCCATCGTCTTCGCGGACGTGATCCAGGCCGCCGGCGCGATCCCGATCGACGTCCGCGCGCTCGGCATCGACGTCGCGGCCACCTCGTCGTACAAGTGGCTCTTCGGCATCCACGGTGCGGGCTTTCTCTACGTGCGCCGGGAGCTCCAGGGCACCGTGCTCCCCGACCGGCTCTTCCCCGGCCACGTACGCCGCAACTATCCGCCGTGGACCGACACACCGGACCCGGCCATCGGGCGCTTCGCGTACTCGCCGCCTGCCGCGGCCGTCCGCTACCAGCCGGGGCACGTGAGCTACCTCGGGTACGCGGCGGTCTACGAGGGGCTCCGCTTCATCGAGCGAATGGGCGGGCCCGAGGCGATCAACCGGCGGACGGCCGCGCTGCGCGCGCGCCTCCTCGACCAGCTCGACACCGACCGTTATCGCGTGCTGACCCCCGACCCCGCGCGGACGCCGATCTTGTCGTTGCAGCCGAGGACGACGGAGGGGCTCGTCGACCGCCTCGTCGCGGCGAACGTGGTGGTGAGCGTCGGTGGGGACATGGAGCGCCTGATCCGGATCTCCCCCGCCGTCTACAACGACGCGTCGGACATCGACCGCCTGGCGGAGGTGCTGGCCGGCTGAGGTGCGTTCCCTTCCCCTCTGGACGGGCGTCGTCCCACCCCCTATATAGAAGACGGGGTAGGCGGCGACCTGCCCGGCTCGGGGCACAACGGGAGGAGGGGCGGCGATGTCGGGGTCGATCCGAATGACGTATCTGACCGGCGTCGTCCTGCACGCGATCGCGTCGGGGCATCGCTACGGCTTCGACATCATGGACGCCACCGGGATCCCGGACGGGACCGTCTACCCCGCCCTGCGGCGCCTCCACGCCGCCGGCCTCCTCGAGGCCCGCTGGGAGGACCGGGACGAGGCGACCGCCGCGAACCGTCCACCGCGCAAGTACTACCGGCTCACCGCCGAGGGCGTCACGGCCCACGAGACCGCCCTCGACCGGTTCCCCGGCGTCGCGCACACCTTCGGCACGGCCGAGCCGGACGCCTCGGGCGCATGACCCGACCCGGGCTCCTCGAACGGCTGGCGCGCCTCGTCGTCCGCCTCGCCTCCGCCATCGCCCCGCACGGCGCGCGCCGCGACTTCACCATGGAGTGGGAGGCCGAGCTCGCCGAGGGCTTCCGTCCCGATCCGCCGCGCCGTCCCCCCGGGGCCGCCGGCCGGCTCCTGCTCCTGTACCGGAGCGTGCTTTCACTCATCGACGCCGCGCTGATGCGGACAAGGGAGCTCACGTTGGACTCGCTGCTCAAGGACCTCCACTTCGCGGTGCGCTCGCTCGCGCGGCGTCCCGCCTTCACGCTCCTGACCCTCGCCACGATCGGGCTGGGGATCGGGGCCAACACGGCCATCTTCACCGTGGTCAACTCGGTGCTCCTCCAGCCGCTGCCGTACCCGGAGCCCGACGAGCTCGTCATGGTCTGGGAGCAGGACCGCGTGCGCGGCTGGGAGCGCGTGCCGGGCTCCGCCGAGGACTTCCTGGTCTGGCGCGACGAGAGCGCGTCGCTGGAGGCCGTGGCCGGAGGTGCGGGCGCGTCGTTCTCCCTCACCGGCGACGCCGCTCCCGAGCGCGTGACGGGATTCCGGGTCAGCGGAGACTTCTTCGACGTCTTCGGCGTGGCACCGCTCCTCGGGGTGCCGTTCGGGAACGAGTCCACGGTCGAGGGGCAGGACCGCAAGGTCGTGCTGTCCCACGGGCTCTGGACTCGCCGCTTCGGGGAGGATCCCTCGATCGTGGGTCGCTCGATCGACGTCGACGGGGCCCCGGCCGAAGTCGTGGCGATCATGCCGCGGGGCTTCCAGTTCCCGAGCGCCGCGCAGATGTGGATGCCCCTGGTCTTCTCCGAAGCGCAGCTCCAGGACCGCAACTGGCACTTCATCCTCACGGTGGCACGCCTCGCGCCGGACGCCTCCATCGGGACCGCGCAGGCGGAGATGGAGACGATCGCCGGGCGCCTGGCGCAGGAGTTCCCCGAGTCCAACGCCGACTTCGGGATCACCGTGCAGCCGTTGCACACCGAGATGACGACCCAGGTGCGCGACATGCTGCTCGTGCTCCTCGGTGCCGTCGGCTTCGTGCTGCTCATCGCGTGCGCGAACGTCGCCAACCTGCTCCTCGTGCGCGCATCCGGACGGGCTCGGGAGCTGAGCGTGCGTACCGCCCTGGGCGCCGGACGCGCCCGGATCGTGCGCCAGCTCCTCACGGAGAGCCTCCTCCTGGCCGGCGGCGGCGGTGTGCTCGGCCTCGGCGTGGCGACGCTCGGCCTCGACGGCCTCCTGGCGCTATCCCCGATCACCCGCCCCGGCGGGGGCGAGATCGCCATCGACGGCTGGGTCCTGGCCGCTACGGCGCTCGGAGCGCTGGCCACCGGGCTGATCTTCGGCCTCGCTCCGGTGGCGGCGGTGTGGAAGACCGACGTCCAGACGGCGCTCAAGGAAGGGCGCGGTCAGACGGGCGGCGCCGGACGACGCCTCCGTTCCGGGCTCGTCGTCGCGGAGATCGCGCTCGCGCTGGTGCTCGTGACCGGCGCCGGTCTCATGGTGCAGTCGGTCCGGAGGATGCTCGACGTCGACGTCGGGATGGAGACGGAGAACGCGCTCGTCGCGCAGCTCGCGCTCCCCCCGGCGGCGTATCCGGCGCCCGAGGAGCAGATCCTCTTCTGGGACCGTCTCCTCGACGAGGCGCACGCGATCCCCGGGGTGGAGGACGCCGCGCTCGCCACGCTCCTCCCGCCGGCGAGCGGCGGCCAGTACCACGTCCGGGTCGAGGGCGTCCACGAGGCGTGGACGATGGACCTGCCGGTGGCCCGCGCACGCGCCGTGAGCACGAACTACTTCGAGGCGATGGGGATCCCCCTGCTCCGGGGACGCGGCTTCACCCCGGACGACGACGGCGAGACGTCGATGGTGATCGTGGTGGACGAGGCGTTCGTCGACCAGCACTTCCCCGGCGAGGACCCGATCGGTCGCCGGATCCGGACGCTTCTCGACGAGCCCCGGGAGATCGTCGGAGTCGTGGGCAACGTCGCCAACTCCGGCCTCCAGAATCAGGCGGGGCCCACGACCTACTTCCCGTACGCCCAGCACCCCTTCGGCGGCGGGCAGACGGTCGTGCTGCGCACGGCGTCGGACCCCACGGCCTTCGTGCCCGCGCTGCAGGAGGCGGTCTGGGGACTCGACCCCGACCTGCCCCTCGTCGGCGTCCAGACGCTGGAGGAGCGACTGGCCGACTCCGTGCAGCAGTCTCGTTTCAACTCCCTGCTCCTCTCCCTCTTCGGGGCGCTCGCGGCGGCGCTCGCGGGGATCGGGATCTACGGCGTCGTGGCCTACACCGTATCGGAGCGGACTTCGGAGCTCGGCCTGCGCATGGCGCTCGGCGCTTCCGGCAGCGACGTGCGCGGCCTCGTGCTGAAGACCGCCGTCGGTCTGACCGTCGGAGGCGTCATTCTCGGCCTCGGGGCCTCCCTCGCGCTGACACGGGTCATCGAGAGCTTCCTCTTCGGAGTCGAGGCCACCGACCCGCTCACGCTCGTGGCTGTCTCCGTGGGGCTCTGTCTGGTGGCGATCGTGGCCAGCCTGGTCCCCGCCGTGAGGGCCAGCCGACTCGATCCGCTGCTCGCGCTCCGGGAGGAAGGACGATGAGAAGGATGAAGGGAGGCGCCCTGCTGATCGCGCTCGTGACGACCGCGGCGCTCGGCGTGCCGGTCGAGGGCCGTGCCCAGTCGCTGCCCGAGGGGACGCTGCTGGTCTCCAACATGGACGCGGGCTCGGTCTGGCTCGTCGACCTCCCCTCGGGGACGCGGCGGGCGACCATCCCGACGCGCGCGGCGCCGCACGAGGTCGCGGTATCGAGCGACGGCCGGACAGCGGTCGTGACCAACTACGGCGCGCCTGGAGCGGGTAACCTGCTGCAGGTGATCGACGTCGCCTCCGGGGCGGTGACCCGGGAGGTGGTCGTCGAGGGACGCGAGCGGCTCCACGGCGCGGCCTTCCTCCCCGGGGACACGCTGCTGGCGCTCACCTCGGAGCGCACCGAGGAGATCCTCGTGGTCTCGGCGGCCGACGGTACCGTCCGTCGAGCGCTCGCGACGGGCGGTGGAGCACCGCACATGCTCGCGCTGGGCGGGCGCTGGATCTGGACGGCCAACATCGTCGGCGGGAGCGTGGCGCGGCTGGACCCGAGCGGCCGTGAGCCGACGCGCACCTGGCCGGCGGGTAGCCGGACCGAGGGCGTCGCCGCCACGCCCGACGGCGGCGAGGGGTGGACCGGCAGCATGGAGACGGGCACGGTCGTCGGCGTGAACGGAAGCGGCGAGGAGGTCGCCCGGGTCGAAGGGCTCGGCGTGCCCTACCGGCTCGCCGTGACCGCGGACGGAGGCACGGTGGTTGTCAGCGACCCCGGTCGGGAGCAGGTCGTCTTCATCGATCGCGCGTCGGGCGCCATCGCCGGCTCCGTGGACGTCGGCGCGGCAGCGCGGGCCGAGGGGCTCGGCTCCGAGCCGTCGCCGCAGGGCTTCACGCTGTCGCCCGACGGCTCCTGGGCCTTCGTCTCGGCCAAGGGGATCGACCGTGTGGCGCTCATCGACGTCGCGGGTCGGAGAGTCGTCCGCTTCGTCCAGGCCGGCGACGGCCCCGACGGGATCGCGTTCAGCCCGGTGCGGTAGGGGGAGCCGCGGCGCTGTACCTTGCTCGCATGAGCAGGTCGAAAATCCTCGCGGGCTTCGTGCTGGTCGCGGCGGCGGGCGCCGGTGTCTGGATCGCCGACATCGTCGTCCGCGAACCGTCGCTCGAGCGCGAGTGGGACGAGGACGTCCGTGTGCTCACCGACGTCGATCGGCTGCCGGGCGGCGCGTTCCGGCTCGGCCAGGTGCGGAACTGGCGCTATTCGGACGACTCGGTGGTGTCTCGGGAGTACCAGCCTATTCGCTACGACCCGGCCGACGTCGAGGCGCTGTGGCTCTACGAGCAGGAGCTGGGACTCGGCGGGCGGATCGCGCACACCTTCCTGGTCTTTCAGTTCCCCTATCAGTACGGCCCGACCTTCCGCTGGCTCGGGTTGTCGGTCGAGACGCGTCGCGAGGTCGGTGAGCGCTACTCGATCGTCGGCGGGATGCTCCGGAAGTTCGAGGTCACGCACATCTGGGCGACCGAGGAGGATCTGGTACGGCGCCGGGTCGAGCATCTCGACTACCCGCTCACCCGCTACCGCGTCACCGTGCCCACCGAGTACCTCGAGCGCGTCTTCCGGCAGATGGTCGAGGAGACGGCGGCGCTCGCGACGATGCCCCGGTGGTACAACACGCTGTCGACGAACTGCACGAGCTCGCTCATCCGGTACGTGAACGAGGCCGAGCCGGGCGCGATCCCAGACCACTGGAGCGCGGTCTTCACGGGCCGGGCCGACGATCACCTCGGCGCCCTCGGCTACGTCGACCTCTCCTCGGCGGTGCACTTGACCAGGGCGTGGCTGGCGGAGAACGCGCTGCGCTGAAGCGGACCCCGCAAGAAAAAGGGAGGGACGCGGCTGCGCCCCTCCCCGTGGACCGCGTCTCAGCGACGGATCAGTCGTCTTCGATCGTCACGTGGGACAGATCCATGTTCTCCTCGACCTCCCAGCCCTCACTCCTCGCGCAGCACCTCCATCGGGTCGGAGGTGGCGGCGCGCCGCGACGGAATCCACACCGCGGCGATGGCGGCGCCGGACAAGAGGGCCGCGATCGTGACGTGCGTGAGGGGATCGCCGGGCCGGACGCCGTGGAGCTGGCCGTCGAGCGAGCGGGCGAGGAGCAGTCCCCCGACCGACCCGAAGACCAGGCCCGCGCCGACCATGGCCAGACCGTGCCGCAGGAAGAGCGACGTCACCCGGCCTCCGTCCGCCCCCAGCGCGACGCGGATGGCCACGTCCCTGCGGTGCGCCCGCGCCGCGTACGAGACGACGCCGTAGAGTCCGAGGACCGAGAGGAGAAGCGCGAAGCCCGAGAAGGCCCCGAGAAGGGTGGCCACGTACCGCGTCGGCGCCGTGGCGCCCGAGATGACTTCTTCGAGGAGGCGGGGCGAGGCGAAGGGGACCTCCGGATCGACCTCCGCCACGGCCGCGGCGAGCGCCGGAAGCGACGGCGGCGTGCCTTCGCGGAATCGCACGAGCGCGTTCATGTAGCGCGGACCGGCCTGGCGGACGGTGAAGTAGGCGTCGCCCGAGCCGTCGCCGCCGACCTCCCGCGCCACGTCCTCGACCACTCCGATGACGCGGTGCCACGTACCGGCTTCGGTCAGCCCTGCCATGCCGTCCTCGCCGGCGGCCATCCGGAACCTCCGGTCGACGGCGCCGTCGTCTCCCCAGAGCGCCCGGGCGAGCGTACGGCTCACCACGGCGACCGGCTCGGCCCCGAGCTCGTCGAGCGTGGAGAAGCCGCGCCCCGCCACGATCTCGACGTCCAGCACGTCGAAGTACCCTTCGTCGACCGTCCAGAGCACCGCCTCGGCGCCCGCTCCTTCGGCGCCCTCGGCCTCGACCCGACGCGGGTTGAAGCCGGTCGTGAAGAGCCCCATCGACCCCAGGCCCGCCGCTTCCACGCCCGGCACCTCCGCCAGCCGGTCCCGGAGCCGCAGGAAGGTGCGGCGCCGATCGGCGTCGTCGGGATGGCTCGCGTCGCGCAGCCCCATCGTGGCCTGGACGACGCCGTCCGGATCGAGGCCCAGGTCCCGGTTCTGCAGGTGCCACGCCGAGCGCACCATGAGCCCGGCTCCGGTGAGCAGCGCAAGGCTCAGCGCGACCTCCGCCGCCACCATCACCCCACGAAGCCGGCGGCGTCCACGCGTCTCGGTGCTTCCCCGCTGTCGGATCGAGAGTGCCGCCGGAAGCCCGGTCAGGAGCGGCACGAGCCCGAAGACGAGCCCGACGGCCAGCGCCAGCCCCAGCGTTGCGCCGAGGACGGTGGCGTCGAGTCCGAGCGCCTCCGCGCCGCCGGGCACGCTCCGCCCGAGCCGCGACTCGGCGGAGATGCGCGTCAGGTCGAGCCCCCAGAGCGCCAGGAGCACTCCGGTCCCGGCCGCGGCCGCCGCGATGGCGCCGCCCTCCAGGAGCAGCTGCCGGGCGAGTCGCCCGCTCGACGCGCCGAGTGCGCGCCGCACGACGAGCTCCTGCTCGCGCCGGGACGAGCGGATCAGCATCAGCACGGCCGCGTTGGCGCACGCGATGAAGAGCACGAGCAGGACCGCGACCTGGAGGACGACCAGCGTCGGCCGGACCCCGGCCATGTGGATCTCCTGCATGGGGTGGAGCTCGAACGTGAAGCCTTCGGGGACCCGCTCCCTCCTCTCGATCTCGGCCGCCATCATCTGCGTCTCGGCGTCGGCCAGAGTCACGCCCTCGCGCAACCGGCCTCCGTAGACGGCGCGCTCGTCGCGGATCGGGGCGACGACCTCGGTGAAGTCGTTGACCCACCACAGGTCGGCCGGAAGCACGCCCACGATCGTGAACGTCTCGGCGTGGTCGGGCCGGTCGGCGGTGAACGCCGCGAAGCTCCGGCCGAGGACGTCCGCCCCGCCTCCGAAGCGCTCCTGCCAGAGACGATGGCTGATCAACGCCACCGGCGCGGCGTAGCGACCGGCCTCCTCCGGGAGGAAGCTCCGGCCCAGAGCCGGCTCGATCCCGTAGGTGTCGAGGAAGTCCGGCGTGACCCACTGCCCCCGTGCCATCTCCGCCCGGCCGTCTCCGATGATCGTGAAGACGTCGAGGTCCCACGACACGGCGCGCTCGAACCAGGTGTCCACCTCGGTCCACGAGAGAGCACCTCCTCCGCGAACGGCGACCACCCGGTCGGCCTCCGGGAACGGCAGCGGCCGCAGCAGATAGGCGTTGAAGACCGCGAACGCCGAGACGTTGAGCGCCATCCCGACGCCGAGCACCCCGACCACCACCGCCGTGAAGCGCGGCTCGCGCACGAGCGATCGCCACGCGTAGCGCAGATCCTCCGTCCAGCC